>JBEVEQ010000006.1:0-3438 GCA_040512715.1 Paenisporosarcina sp.
AATAGGACAACTTGATGGGAAAAACGAAGAAGGTCGACCTTTCATGTCTACTACGAATAGTGAGTACATTGAACGTTATTTAAACCATCATGCTCATGATCGTTGGGCTCCTGATTCGTATACCATTACATCAGAACATGCTCAAATTACTATCTCTACAAAAGAATGGCATCAATTAGAACGACCAATATCTCAATTTATGGGTACTCATTATTACAATTTATTGCTTCATTATTTTTATAAAATTATGTTATTAAGATTATCTTTTGAATACAGCGAACTAGAATGGGAACAGGATGAGGATTACGTTGAAGAATTAATTGAACTCATTTCCCTGTTTTCTTCTCGTTATTATTTCGGTGAAGTTTCGGCTCGAACTGAAGGGAAAGAATTGACTAAGATCTATAGAGAAATCTTTCATTTAGACCCTTTGTTTGAGGAAGTGAAACATACTCTACAGGACTTATATCGCGCTCAAGAAAACAAAGCAAATAAACGTCATAATATGCTGTTATTCATGCTGACTGTTTTCACTGTAGTTTCTGGAATTTATGGCATGAACCTTGTCATAGAGGATTGGAAAGGAAAAACCGATTGGTCTAAAGTGCCTGGATATTCATTCTTTGAATGGATTTCTTTAATTACAGCTTTGACGGGAATTACTCTATCGGTTATTTTATTGGGAACAACTGGTGGCAAAGGTCTATGGAAGAGATTCCGAAAATGGAGACGCGATCAACATAAGTAAATGAGACCGTTCATTTTTTGAATAGTCTTCTATTAATAATTATGTTTTAATTAGGTTGCTTAATAGTATTTTCAGGAGGTTATTTATGTCGAACCAATCAATTATTCGATTTGATCAAGTGTCAAAGTCCTACGATGGTGCTGGGACTGTTCTCAATAATGTAAGTTTTGAAATTGAACGAGGAAAGTTTTATACATTATTAGGTCCTTCTGGCTGCGGTAAAACAACTATTTTAAGGTTAATTGCTGGCTTTATGGAGCCAACTAGTGGAAATCTCTATTTTAATGGGAAGAACATCAACAAGGTACCAGCCAATGAGCGACAAGTGAATACAGTTTTTCAAGATTATGCACTGTTCCCTCATTTAAATGTTTTTGAAAATGTAGCATTCGGATTACGCATTAAAAAGATCAAAAAAGAAGAAATTAATCGTCGTGTTATAGAAGCGTTAAAATTTGTTAATTTAGAAGGATTTGAGAATCGAGAAATCGTCGAAATGTCAGGTGGACAGAAACAACGTGTAGCAATTGCTCGTGCTATCGTAAACGATCCTGAAGTCATTCTTTTGGACGAGCCTCTATCTGCACTAGATTTAAAATTGCGTACTGAAATGCAATATGAATTAAGAGAGTTGCAACAACGTCTTGGAAAAACGTTTATTTTCGTTACACATGACCAAGAAGAAGCACTTGCGATGTCTGATGAAATTTTCGTTATGAACGCAGGTGAAATACAACAAAGTGGAACTCCAATTGACATTTACGACGAGCCGATTAATCGATTTGTAGCTGATTTTATTGGCGAATCCAATATTGTTCCAGGTATTATGATTGCTGACTACCGCGTTCAATTTGGTGGTAAAGAATTTGAATGTACCGATCAAGGATTGAATGCTAATGAAAAAGTCGATATCGTTATTCGACCGGAAGATTTAGAGATTACAAGCATTGAGCGAGGGAAAATAACTGTGACTGTAGATACACAACTTTTTAGAGGTGTTCACTTCGAATTATCAACACTCGATCAAGACGGCAATGAATGGTTAGTACATTCAACGAAAAAAGCGGCTGTCGGAGATAAGATTGGTTTAGATTTTGATCCAGAAGCGATTCATGTTATGCGCTTAAATGAAACCGAAGAGGATTTTGATAAGCGTCTTGAGTCTTACGGAGCTCAATTAAATGAAAAATAATTCGAACCGTTCCATATATTTAATTCCCTATTCTGTTTGGATGTTTTTATTTGTTGTAGCGCCTATTGCACTTGTCCTCTATTTTTCATTATTCGATTTACAAGGCAACTTTTCATTCGAAAATTATCAAAATTTCTTTACCTCTGTGTATTTAGCATTAACAATTAGCTCTTTCTGGTATGCGTTCCTAATCACATTTTTCACTTTAGCTATTGCTTACCCTACGGCTTATTGGTTGACCAAGACTAAACATAAACAGCTATGGTTATTATTAATTATCATTCCTTCTTGGATTAATCTACTGTTAAAAACCTATGCTTTCATTGGTATATTTGGTTTGTTTGGTCCAGTGAATACATTATTTGAAAAAGTAGGAATTGGATCTCAGCAACTATTGTACACAGATTTCAGCTTCATCTTCGTATCGGTCTATATTTTTATTCCGTTTATGATTTTACCAATCTTTAATTCATTGGATAAAATGAATACGACTTTGATTGACGCTTCACGTGATTTAGGGGCTTCACCTTGGAAAACTTTTTCTAAAGTTATTCTTCCTCTAACAATTAATGGAGTAAAGGCAGGGATTCAAGCAGTATTTATCCCCGCGCTATCACTCTTCATGATTACTAGATTAATAGCAGGAAATAAAGTAATCACTTTAGGGACAGCTATTGAACAGCAATTTTTAGTCACACAAAACTGGGGAATGGGTTCGACCATAGCCGTGTTCTTAATCTTATTCATGTTCATCGTGATGTTTTTAACAGGACAAAAAGATAAGGGGGCGCTGACAAATGGGCAGTACAAGTAAATTCGCCAAATTTTATCTGGCGCTCGTTTTTATCATTTTATATACACCCATTTTCTATTTGATTTTTTATTCTTTTAATAGTGCTGGCAATATGTCAAACTTTGAATCTTTTACCTGGGAGCATTATAAAGCTGTCTTTTTAGATACTCGTTTAATGCTTATCTTAATTAATACCTTGATTATCGCGTTACTTTCAGCGTTAATTTCTACGGCAATTGGGGTGATGGGTGCTATTGGAATTGTATATATTCGCAATCGGAAATCTCGAAATGCATTATTATCGTTAAATAACATTTTGATTGTTAGTCCAGATGTTATTATTGGTGCTTCTTTTTTGATATTATTCACTATCATTGGAGTGAAATTAGGATTTACGTCAGTATTAATTTCTCATATCGCTTTTAGTGTTCCCATTGTCGTGATTATGGTTTTACCGAAACTACAAGAAATGAGCAGTACTTTAATTGACGCTGCACTCGATTTAGGAGCATCTAAGCGTGATTTGCTAACTCGTGTAATCCTCCCTTTTATTAAACCTGGAATATTTGCGGGCTTCTTCTTAGCTCTTACCTATTCACTTGATGATTTTGCTGTGACGTTCTTTGTAACAGGTAATGGTTTTACCACTTTATCAGTTGAAATCTATTCCATGGCTCGCGCTGGAATCACTTTAACCATTAATGC
>JBEVEQ010000022.1:0-4088 GCA_040512715.1 Paenisporosarcina sp.
AGAAAGAAATTGATTTTATGTTGATTGCATTGATTCAAGGTGGACATGTTCTTCTTGAGAGTGTTCCAGGTTCAGGGAAGACAATGATGGCTAAATCATTTGCACATGCATTTGAAGGTGACTTTAAACGACTGCAGTTTACACCTGATGTCTTACCTTCTGATGTAACAGGAATCAGTTACTTTGATCCAAAATCACAAGATTTTATTGTTAGACCTGGACCAGTCATGACCAACATTTTACTGGCTGATGAAATAAACCGCGCAACTCCGAGGACTCAGTCGAGTTTGTTAGAGTCAATGGAAGAAAAGCAAGTAACGATTGATGGGGAGACCTTGAAATTACCAAATCCATTTATGGTCATCGCTACACAAAATCCAGTTGAATCTCAGCAAGGCACTTTTTCATTACCTGCTGCACAACTAGATCGTTTTTTATTTAAAATTAGTATTGGATATCCAACCTTTGAAGAAGAAAGACGGATCTTACGAGATTTCAATGAAAATCCAGGAGAAGTTCGCTCATCTACTGTTCTGACCATCTCAGATGTCTTGGAATGGAAGAAAGAAATTAAATCCATAACTGTCCATGAAGATATTGAAACTTACATACTTCAACTTGTACAAGCTACAAGACAGCATCCATATATTGAATTAGGTCTAAGTTCTCGAGCCGCACTTGCTCTTGTACATGCATCGCAAGGGATTGCGTTTTTACAAAACCGATCATTTGTTACGCCTGACGATGTGAAGTATGTCTTTTCACCTTTAGCCACCCATCGTCTAATGCTGACAGCTGAAGGGATGCTTATTCATGACCCAATAGATTTACTTAATCAAATCATTGAATCGGTTCAAACGCCTGTAGAGGCCGCTATCAAATGATTTGGAAACGGGATTATTATGGGGCTGCACAAACAAAATGGGTTTTATTGGTTCTGGGGTTTTTATTTGTGTTTTCATTGTTGCTAATGAATTATGTGGTTGCTGGTGTATTTGCTTTTTTAGGGACAATTGCTAGTTTGCAATTTTGGTATTTTAGACAGGTTGGAAAAAGACTGGTGATGCAAAATGAGAAAAACCGAAGTCGATTATTAGTACATGGTCATTCTTCATGGACATTAGAATTTGAGAATCCTGGTATGCCCATTTGGAATGGTCAACTAAGACTTCATTTTCAAAATGCCGTCAATCCTATTTATCCACAATCAAATGCTCATGGGCAATTAAACGAAGTCTTAGTTCCATTTACAATTGGCTACAACGAGAAAATAGTTTTGAATATACCGGTTCAAGGTGCTAAAAGAGGAATATCAAAACTAAAAGATTTAGAATTGACAATTCCACATTTATTTGGCGAAGGTTCAATTGTAATGACCTATCAACCAATCATATTAATGGATCAAATGGTATTCCCAAATATTTTTGCCGTTAAAGAATTGAGACACCCATCTCCACTAAAACCAGGTTCTTTTGAAATGAAACACTCCATATTTAATGATGTATTTTCTCCAATAGGTACGAGAGATTATGTACCATCTGATCAATTTCATCATATTCACTGGAAAGCTAGTGCACGATTACAAAAACTTCAAACGAAAGTATTTACGCCAATTGCAAATGAGTCTGTCATGCTTATCGTTAATATTGCACAAGGTTATTCGATCATTTCTGATTTAGAGGAAAAAATTGAAGTGATTGCATCCATTATTGATTTTTACTATCGTGAAGGTATTCCTTATTCAATTGTTATTAATGTTCGTGCATTTGGACAATCTCCATACCTTTTCATCCAAACTGGTGATGGACAAAAGCAAAGACAAAAATCAATGGAACTTTTATCGATTCTTTCTAAAAATGATTTAACAATGCCATTCAATCGAATGTTAAGCCATTTGGAAATTCATGAAGAGTTTCCAATGTCCGTTATAATTTTCACACATGATGAAAAAGAAGCTGCCCCTTATATAGTTAAATGGCAACAAAAAACGAAAGTATTGGTGTATGGTGACGATCGGAAAGGGGGAGAGATCCAATGGAAAAAGGATTTGATTCCAACTCGGTAATCACAAGTCAATCAATAGGGAAATATATGCAAGATATTTGGTTAATCGCTTTTTTCTTTGTATTAATTCCTGATGGTGCCAGCTTGTCACTCACTATGATATGGCTAGTTATGCATGCACTCATTTTGATATGTGTATTATTCATTTTCCGAAAAACAGGCTACCAGATTGCCGTACCCTTACTTATATCACTAGTAATAACCCTTTCTGTATTTCTCTTTGGAGCTCCATTTTGGTTTTATCTTGCAGTTGTTTTTATAAGTGTATGGAGAATACAGGAGAGGTTTGCAACAGAACAAGATGATTTAACTCATGATGGATTTTACTATATTTTGCTTATTATTTTCTTTACTTTAAGCATTTTTGTATCAACAGTTGTGCAAAATAACGAAGCTATTAGAGATAGTTATGTTCTAGTGATTTCTGGTGTAGTTATATACATCATTCACAGGCTTATTGTGCACTGGCAAATGACCAAAACAATTAATCATATTCCTTTTTATTATATTGTGATTTTTTTTGGTGGGATTATGGGAATAGCAAGTAGCGTGTATTTTATTGTTTCATTATTTGCTGAGAAAACGAGAATTTTATTTGTTGCACTCTTTGGTGATTTATTGATGTTACTTTTTGTTCCTTTGGGAACCGTGTTAAATTGGTTTAAAGAGAGATTCCAATCGATTGCTCCACCTGAAGAAGAACAAAAAGAATCTGTCAAGCAACTTAGTGAAGCATTAGATGAACTAAAGCCTCTTCAAGATCAGAGTACACAATCACTCGATTTCCCCTGGATGATCTTTATCGTGATAGCCACCATTCTTGTTATTTATTTGCTATGGAGATTATCTATAAAAAGACTAGAAAAAAACACTCCGAAAAAGAACGAGGAAGTTTCCATTAGTCGAGAACCTCTGTTGACTACGGTTGCTTCTAAAAGTAAAGAAGTTCCGTGGGCTTATTCAATGGAGACCAATATCGTTCGAGAAGCATACCGCTCTTTTGAAAGGCAAGCACGAGAAGTTGGTTTAGCCAGACTTCAAGATGAAACTGTTCGAGAATGGTTTAGTAGGCAGAAGTGGGATGGGAACAAGCGATTTTTTTCGATTTATGACACGGTTCGCTACGGTCAAACTCAAATGAGTGGTGCAGATGGTGAATGGTTTATTACCCAGTTAGAATTGTTTACTGAAAAATATTTTTCAAATGAGGTTTAAAATTTTGAAAAAAGGGGGAAATTAATCTTGAACACAGCAACATTCTCATTTCCCCCTTTTTATAGGACATCTTCCATAATGGAAAGTGTCCTACTTTTTTTGTCTGAATTTCCTCCTCAAAAAATTATTTGTAATGTTCTATAGAATTTTAAAATTACTTTTATTATTGTCTAAAGTGAGTGCCACATGAATAACAAGCGTCTCCAGATTCCCTCTTGCTAGCAGAACATTCGCAAGAAATTAAATATGCAGATTATTTGAATCTTTCGATGTTTATGTCAATGAACTTTGATAAACTAATATTACGGAGAAAAAACAGTTTTTGGAGGTTTTGACATGGAAAAGAAATGGGAAGTTGGATTTGTAGGTACAGGAGTCATGGGTAAAAGCATTGTAAAGCATTTATTAACAGCAGGGCATAAAGTGTCTATTTATACACGTACGAAAGAGAAAGCACTTGAATTAATCGAAATGGGTGCTATTTGGAAGGACACGCCTGGAGAAGTAGCAGCATGCTCTAGTGTTGTGTTCACTATGGTTGGGTATCCTCAAGATGTTAAAGAGGTTTATTACGGGGATCAAGGGATTTATCAACATGGAGAACGGAATTTAATCGTGGTGGATTTAACTACTTCAACACCAACCCTTGCGATTGAATTATATGAAAAAGCTAAAGAGTATCAAATGAATTCGTTGGATGCTCCCGTTTCAGGTGGAGATATTGGTGCTCAAACAGGAAAACTTTCCATAATGGTTGGAGGTGACGAAGACGTTTTCAACTCTATTTTGCCGTTATTTGAGTTATTTGG
>JBEVEQ010000025.1:0-5176 GCA_040512715.1 Paenisporosarcina sp.
TTGAGGCTCATTTGTTGGGTTTATCAGAATAACAACATTTTTAGTAGAATTGTACTTTCGATAAACGACCATTTCATTCAATTCACGGTTGAAAAATTGGAAATCTCCATCGTTCGCTAATAATTTCTCTGAACCTCGTAAGGCAATAAGTTTTTTGACATGATTGAATAACTCTAAATCTTGCTTTGAAGAATCCCATTCCATACATTTCCGACAACCGGGATCCTTACCACCTGTCATGCCGATTTCGTCTCCATAATACATACAGGGGGAACCCATGAACGTATACAACAATGTATAAATCAATTTAACACGTCGAATATCTTCTTGGCACTCAGTTAGAATACGAGAAGTATCATGGCTACCTACAAGATTAAAAGTGACATCTAAAACGTTTTTTGGATAACTTTGAATAACAGTTGTCATCGAATTCATAAATTCCTGAGAATTTATTGTTTGAGTAGCAAGTAGTTTTAAAACGTTACTTGTAAAAGGGTAATTCATTACGGCGTCAAATTGATCTCCTAAAAGCCAAGGCATTGAGTCATGCCAAACCTCACCCAAAATATAAAGATCCGATTTCTCTGCCCTCACTGCTGTTCGAAAATCTCTCCAAAATTGATGATCTACTTCGTTGGCTACATCTAAACGCCATCCATCAATATCAAATTCTTTAATCCAATAGGTGGCAACATTAAGTAAATATTTTTTCACTTCTGGGTTCTGGGTGTTTAACTTCGGCATTGATTCAACGAATGCAAATGTTTCATAATTTGGGCGATCACCACCCTGCAAAGGTAGTTCATGTGGATAAAACCAGTCAACGTAAGGAGATTGAGCACCGTTCTTTAGTACATCCTGGAATGGTTCGAAATAATAACCGCTATGATTAAACACGGCATCTAGCATGACTTTAATGCCACGTTCATGGCAAGCTTGTACTAACCTTTTTAAATCTTCTTTTGTTCCAAACTGTGGGTCGATTTCAAAGTAATCACTCGTATCATATTTGTGATTTGATTTAGCTTTAAATATAGGTGTGAAATAAATTCCGTTAATGCCTAAATCGACAAGATAATCTAGTTTTTGAATGACTCCCTCGAAATCTCCACCAAAAAAGTTGGATGGTGATGGTTCAGTTTCTCCCCAAACAAGAGTATGAGGGGGATTTAAAGTTGGATCCCCGTTATTAAAGCGATCAGGAAAGATTTGATACCAGGTTGTATTTTTAACCCATTTCGGTGCATCAAATAATTCGGAAGCGTGGACATATGGAAAACAAAAATAATAGTCACAGTCGTAAAGTACTTCTGGAAAGAATCCTTTTTCTGTATAGAGTATGGTTTGTTGTTGATTCTTCAGTTCAAAACCATATCGAATTCTTCGGTGAGGTGGTGTAATCTTACATTCCCAATAATCGAAAATAGCATCAGTTGCAGATAGGATCATCTCACATCTATCTAAAACCCATTTACCATCTTTCCAAATGTAAGGATCTCCATATATCAGTTCTATCTGACTAACATCATTTTTCTTCGTTCGAATTCGTATTCCTAGAGTTGACTCATCCACCATATATGAAAAGTTCATGCCTGGACGGTGAAAAATAGCAGCTTGATTCATAAGTAACACTTCCTTATCTTTAAGTACAATCTAATGCACCTTTTTCAAACAAACTTTGATACAGAATAACAAATACAACAATTGAATACAATCACACAAGAGAGAATAAAGATAGTAGAAAACTAGTTTAAGATTAGAAATTTAGTAATCTCAGTAAAAAATAATTGTTGTAATAAATAAATAAATCTTTATAATTAAAATTACATTTGTGCAACCGCTTTCACAACTAAAAAGTAAACGAAGAATAATGGTTTTTATCTGTTATTAGATAATAATTATTAGTCATTATGATTTTGTGCAACCGGTTGTATAAATCTAAAAAATAATTAATAGAGTGTAGGAGGGTCATGATGAAAAAGAGTTTACTACTAATGATGCTTATTCTTTTATTAGGTGTGGTAGCTGCTTGTGCTCCAGACCGAGAAGAAGGTACAGATACTAAAGACAATGACAATGCAACTGCTACTGAAGAGCCAAAACCTGAGAAATTAGTGATTTGGGAAGATGTTGACAAGTCAAAAGATTGGTTACCAGCTGCTTTAGCTTCTTTTGAAGAAGAGTATGGCATTAAAGTTGAATTTAAAGAATTAAACATGGCTGACAAAATTCGTGACCAATTACGTTTAGATGGTCCTGCTGGAAATGCTCCAGACGTTGTAACACTTCCACATGACCAAATCGGTCAAGTAGTTACAGAAGGACTTATTCGTGAAATCGAAGTTGAAGATTCAGTATTAAAAACTTACAGTGAATCTTCAATTACTGCACAAATGTATGATGGAAAACTTTACGGTCTTCCAAAAGCTACTGAAACACCAGTTTTAATCTACAACAAAGCATTAATGCCAGAAGCACCAAAAACGATGGATGAGCTATATGCATTCTCTAAAGACTTCACTAAAGGAGAAAACTACGGCTTCCTAGCGTTATGGGATAACTTCTACTTCGCTCACGGGCCACTTGCTGGTATGGGTGGATATGTGTTTAATGAATCAGCAGAAGGTTTAGATCGTGATGATTTAGGATTAAACAATGAAGGCGCTGTTGAAGGTGCTGCCTACATTCAAAAATGGTACTCTGAAGGATTATTCCCTAAAGGTATTATTGGTGAAAGTGGCGGAGCTGCAATGGACGGATTATTTAACGAAGGCAAAGTAGCTGCAGTTATGAACGGACCATGGGCTTTCCAAGGTATGCGCGATGCTGGTGTTGATATTGGTGTAGCACCAATGCCAACTCTTCCAAATGGTGAACCAGTTAAAACATTCATGGGTGTTAAAGGATGGCACGTAACTGAATTCTCAGAAAACCCTTACTGGGCAACTAAGTTAATTGAACATTTATCAAATGACGAAAACTCAAAAGCTCGTTTTGAAGCAGTATCTGAAATCCCAGCTAACGTTGCGTTAGTTGAAGATCCAATTATTGCTGACAATGAAGGCGCTAAAGCAGTTGCTCTTCAATCTCAAAACGCTGTTCCAATGCCTAATATTCCAGAAATGGGAGAAGTTTGGGGCCCAATGGCTTCTGCTCTTCAAACTTTAGCAACTGGAAAAGCTGAACCACAAGCTGCTTTAGATGAAGCAGTTAAAGCGATTCAAACAAATATCGAAACGAATCACCCAGCAAAATAATTAACAGATTAAAAAATGTAGGGCGGTACCTTCTTCCAAAAGGTATTGCCCATCCTTTTATTAAAAAAGTTTTTTAACTAATTTATATGAAATACATATTTTTAGCTTTGTATCCTTATTTACAAAGAGTTTAAACTTTAAGAAAGCTAAGGTTTACTTGCATGAATATTGGTACGGTTGTACATTAACAAATACTTTCTCCTATTATGAAAGGGGAGGCAGAGAACCTATGGAAGAAACAAAAAAGATTACTCATCATGGAAGAAATGCTGCGCTAATTTCCATAATTCCTGGATTTGGGCAGTTTTATAATAAACAATTCGTAAAAGGATTTATCTTTCTTATTTTAGCGATGTCATTTGGATTCACTTTTTACGATGTATTACCAGTTGGATTTTGGGGGCTGTTCACTTTAGGTGAAATTCCTAGACTAGATCATTCAGTGTTCTTATTAGTCGATGGAATCATAGCTTTGATCATAACAATTATGGGTTTAGGTGTTTATGCACTTAATTTTTATGATGCTCGAGCTAACGGTAAGAAGCGTGATGCTGGTCTTGAATTGAATTCAGTCCGTCAGCAATATCATAATTTAATTGATAATGGTTTTCCTTACTTAATGATTACTCCTGGATTCTTCTTATTAATTTTTGTCGTTATTTTCCCAATTCTTTTCGTTCTTTTACTAGCTTTTACAAACTACGATTTATATCATTCCCCACCTGCTAAATTAGTAGACTGGGTTGGGTTCCAAAACTTCATTGATATTTTCAAATTGGATATTTGGAGAACGACATTCTTCGCAGTATTAGCTTGGACAATTGTCTGGACATTCGGTGCAACAACATTACAAGTCGCTCTTGGAATTTTCCTAGCGATACTTGTTAACCAAAAAGATTTAAAAGGAAAAGCCATAATTCGTACGTTAATGATTTTACCGTGGGCTGTTCCATCTTTTATTACCATTTTAATATTCTCGGGAATGTTTAATGAATCTTTTGGGGTTATTAATAAATCCTTGCTACCGTTTTTAGGTATGGAACCTCAACCTTGGATGACGAATGAAGTGTGGACTCGATTTGCCTTAATCATGATTCAAACTTGGTTAGGTTTCCCGTTCATTTTTGCCATGACAACTGGTGTTCTTCAATCTATTCCAGACGAGCTATATGAAGCGGCAACCGTTGATGGTGCTTCAATTATGCAGAAGTTTTTCAACATCACATTGCCATTGGTGTTATTTGCAACAGCTCCAATATTGATCACACAATACACGTTCAACTTTAATAACTTCAATGTTATCTTCCTCTTTAATGGAGGAGGGCCTGCACTTCCGAGTCAAAATGCTGGTGGTACGGACATACTCATCTCGTGGATTTATCGACTTACGATGACGAGTGCCCAATATGGGAAGGCTGCAGCTGTTACGATGATTCTTTCTCTAATTGTAATCTCAGTAGCGCTATGGCAGTTTAAGCGTACGAAATCTTTCCAAGAGGAGGATATGATGTAACATGAGTAATAAACGAAACAAAATTATCCGACTCACATTATCTTATATTGTTATTTTAGCTATGATTTTCATTGTGGTTTATCCGTTGTTATGGGTTATTGGTTCATCATTGAATCCTGGACAAAGTTTATCAGGTTCAAAAATGTTCCCGGAAAATCCAACACTTGTTCATTACCAGTTCTTATTTGATTTAGAGAAATCAAACTATCTTTTATGGTATTGGAATTCGATGAAAATAAGTATTACAACGATGATCCTATCTGTCATTTCAGTAGCATTTACTGCTTATGCCTTTTCTCGTTATCGATTTATTGGGCGAAAAAATGGTTTAATGACATTCTTGATACTGCAAATGATTCCAAACTTTGCGGCATTAATCGCGATTTTTGTTTTAGCTAATCGTACT
>JBEVEQ010000292.1:0-3378 GCA_040512715.1 Paenisporosarcina sp.
AGGATTCTTAACATCTGTTTTAACGAAAGGCTTTGTGCAAATCGTCATGATTTGTATTTTCCTATGGGTTGTATAGGACTTCAGACAAAAGACTGAATTTACAAAATTGGGTCTTTAATATTTGAACGTTAGACATAAGTTTGATACGCTAGACAATGTAAAAACTATTCTTTTAATCCCTTAGGAGGAAATAACAAATGGCTTATGAATTACCACAATTACCTTACGCGTATGACGCACTTGAACCTCATATTGATAAAGAAACAATGAACATTCACCACACTAAACATCACAACACGTATGTTACTAATTTAAACAACGCACTTGCTGGACATGATGATTTATTAAGTAAATCAGTTGAAGAATTAATTGCTAATTTAGATGCAGTTCCTGAAGCAGCTCGTACTGCAGTTCGAAATAATGGGGGTGGGCACGCTAACCATTCATTATTTTGGGAATTATTATCTTCAGAAGGTGGCGGTACTCCAACAGGAGCATTAGCTGAAGCTATTGATGGGAAATTCGGCAGCTTTGATGCATTCAAAGAAGAATTTGCAAAAGCAGCTACAACTCGTTTTGGTTCAGGCTGGGCTTGGCTATCCGTTAGCAATGGTGAATTAGAAGTTTCATCAACGCCTAATCAAGATTCACCGATTATGGAAGGCAAAACACCTTTACTAGGATTAGACGTTTGGGAGCATGCTTATTACTTAAACTACCAAAACCGTCGTCCAGATTATATAGGTGCATTTTGGAACGTTGTTAATTGGAATGAAGTTTCTAAACGTTACGAATCCGCAAAATAATTTTAGTTTGAATGAAACAAAGCACACCCTTAAATCGTCATTTGAGGGTGTGCTTTTTTATTTCAATTAATGGTATACTGATAAACAGGATTTTAGATATTAGGAGGATTAAAATTGCGTAAACCTAATAAAAAACGCTCCGCAAGTGTCAAAGCCAAACTTCGTGCAAATGTTGCATTTCGTATGAATATCCTCTTCTTTTCTATCTTTATACTTTTTACAGTACTTATTTTAAGATTGGGTTATTTACAGATAGTAGAGGGTGAAGATTACAAACGTGCATTAGAACGTACGGAAGAGGTACCAGTCAATTCAAGTGTTCCTAGAGGACGTATTTACGATAGTGTAGGTAGGATTTTGGTAGATAATGAACCCAAAAATGCCATTACATATACTAAAATGCAAACAACAAAATCAACAGAAATACTGGACATAGCTGAAAAACTAGCCGAGCTAATCGATAAATCGATAGATGATATTACATTAAGAGATCAGCAAGATTTTTGGATTTTGAAAAACACCGAAGAGGCTTATAAAAAAGTATCTAAAAAAGAACAAGACGATATTATGGCACTTGAAGACGTCTCAACGACTCAAAAGCAACAGCAGATTGATAAGTTAGTTCGTGAACGGATTACACCAGAAGAATTGAATTCATTTTCTCCTAAAGAACTAGAAGTACTAGCTATTTATCGTGAGATGTCATCTGGATATGCTTTATCCCCACAAATTATTAAAAGTGATACCGTCAGCCCAGAAGAATTTGCGAGAGTTTCAGAAAGACTAGGAGATTTAAAAGGTGTCAACACAACGACTGATTGGATTCGTGTACCAAAGTCTAATCTAGCAATTCTTGGTCGAACAACAACACCTAAAGAAGGGATTCCGCGCTCTAGTATTGATTATTTTATTGCAAGGGATTATACAAGAAATGATCGAGTTGGCAAAAGTTATATTGAGCAGCAATATGAAGAAATACTACAAGGTCAAAAATCCGTTGTTAAAAACATAACTGATGGAAAAGGTAGTGTAACTTCAACCGAAACTGTTTTTAATGGAGAACCTGGAAAAGATTTAGTATTAACGATTGATAGTGAAATTCAAATGAAGATAGAAGAACTAGTGGAAGCAAAATTAATAGAAATGAAACAAAAGAAAGGTTCCAATCTTTTAGATCGTGCATTTGTAGTCATCATGGACCCATACTCAGGGGAAGTCCTATCAATGGTCGGAAAACAATTAAGCAAAGATAAGGAAACAGGTAAACAAGTAATTTTAGACTACGCTTATGGGACATTTACGACCTCATATGAGATTGGTTCTACGATTAAGCCTGCAACGCTCTTAACTGGATATGACCAAGGTGTCATAAACTTAAATGAAGTCATGATCGATGAACCAATAAAAATTGGTAAAGAGGGAAAAGCTAAAAGTTCCATTTTTAATCGAAATTCTAGAATTGCCATGAGTGATTTACAAGCGATCGAACAATCTTCAAACGTATACATGTTTAAAGTTGGCTTTAGATTAGCGAATGCTATTTATGTTTATGAACAGAGTATGAGAGTAAATTATAATGATTACGCGGCATTTAATATTTTACGAAATTCGTACGCTCAATTTGGACTGGGAGTTCGCACTGGAATTGATTTACCTGGTGAAGTTACTGGGGTTACTGGAACAGGGCGTCTGCCGGGTAATTTAATGGATTTAACGATTGGTCAATATGACACGTATACGCCACTTCAAATGGCTCAATATGTTTCAACCATTGCAAATGGTGGTAATCGAGTCAAACCACATGTAGTGAAAGAAATTAGAGAGCCTTCAGCTGACGGTGTAACGATGGGTCCTCTCGTAACTGAAATCGGTCCGACAGTTTTGAATCGAATTCATAATACACAAAACCAAATTAATCATATTAGAAACGCTATGTTTCGAGTGTATTTTGGAGATAAAGGTTCAGCAAGATCACACTTTGGTGATTTACCTTTTGAAGCAGCTGGAAAAACAGGAACTGCTCAGTCGGTATTTTATAATCCAGAGACTAAAAAAAGTGAAAATGCGATCAATACAACACACATTGGATTTGCTCCATATGATAATCCTGAAATTGCCTACGCTGTTATGATACCATGGGCACCTTTTTACAACGGACTATATGAAAGTACAGGAACTATTTTAGCTCGTGAAGTCGTTGATGCTTATTTTGAGATTAAAAAGAAAAATGGTTCGACAGTTGATGAAGATTCTTCAACCGTTCAAACTATTAAACCTGTTTTTTCAAATGAAGAAATAAAAGAGGAAACTGAAAAAACAATCGAATAAAATAATGATTTAAAGCCATGATAAATTAATATCATGGTTTTTTTGTATTTACAATCTCTTTACATTAGCTTCATATGTTCTCAACACGAGTCCTATATATTAGATTTTGTAAGGCAAAACCAACCTTAGGGGGAACTCGTCTGATGAAAAAGTTAAAATTCGTTATGATCTCAACAATGATTGGATCAGCACTATTATTAGGTGCTTGTGGCAGTGAAGACAGCAAAGGTAATGGGGAACAAAA
>JBEVEQ010000039.1:0-10088 GCA_040512715.1 Paenisporosarcina sp.
CCATGTTAGAGTACCCTTAAAACGGCCCTTTTCAACACACTTACAGACAGTTAAAGAACGGGAAAGTATCCTTATTGAGATGACGGATGTCAATGGGATAGTTGGAGTGGGGGAATGCGTTGCTTTTACATCACCCTGGTATACAGAAGAAACGGTATCAACTGCTTGGCATGTATTAGAACAATGGTTAATGCCGTTAGTGTTGCATCAAACATTTACTCACCCTAATGAGTTAGATGTAGCTATGTTGTCGATTAAAGGCAATCGTATGGCAAAGGCGGCATTAAATCATGCAATATGGGATATTTATTCTAAAAAAATGAATCAGCCATTGTGGAAATTGATTGGTGGTATTCGACAAAACATAGAAGCAGGAGTAGTTATTTCAGAAAACAATTTCACCGCGCTTCTAAAAGCAGTTGAAAAGGCAGAGGTTGATGGATACAAGCGAGTTAAGGTGAAAATATCCACAACTTCGAATCCTACTGAATTAAAAGAAATAATCAGTCGTTTTCCTAATCTACAGTTTTTTGCGGATGCAAATGCTGCGTTTTCAAAGGATTCCATACACATTCTTCAACAGTTCGATGAGATTGGGTTAACGCTCATCGAACAGCCATTTAGTGAAGAAGAGAATCTCCTCTCAGCAAAAGTTCAAGCTAAAATGAAAATACCTTTTGCATTAGATGAAAGTATCTCTTCATTTTCAGACACTATACAAATGAATAAAGAACAATCAGGCAAAATCATTGTGCTCAAACAAGGTCGAGTAGGTGGCTTAAGTGAGGCTTTGAAAATACACGATTTTGCTATGGAAAAGGACATTCCCTTATGGGTAGGTGGAATGATTGAATTTGGTGTTTCTAAAGCATTCAATGCAGCTTTTGCTTCGCTTCCTTCTGTTCAGTATCCTGGTGACTTCAGTTCATCCGATTATTTTTTTGAACAAGATTTAACCTTACCACCGATACATGTACATAATGGAATTCTCACATTGTCTAATGAAGCGGGAGTTGGTGTTAAGTTGAACCACAGCTTAATCGAACGTTTTCTGGTAAAGAGTGTAAAGGTAAAGTAGATAAAAAACCACGAGAAGGGAGATCCCTAATCGTGGTTATTTTAATGCATCTTCAAGTGTACTTAAATTTTTCTCCATTAGTGTAAAATACGTTTCTTCATTTTTTATATCCTCTTTGGTTAAAACACTGAGGTTATGAAGAATATCAGCCTTAGCTCCAACCTCTGATTGAATAACTTTTGCTAAGTTGGATGAAACATTTTGTTCGAATAAAATAGTTTTAATTTGTTTTTCTTTTGCTAGCTCTACGATTTGTGTTAATTCCTTTTGAGAAGGCTCATCTTGTGAATTCAATCCAGCAATTGCGACTTGCTCCAATCCATACTCACCAGCTAAATAACCAAAGGCAGCATGTGAAACAAAGAAAGTTTTACTTGAAGATGTCTCCGCCATCTTTTGAAATTTTATATCTAACTCTTCTAAGTCTGCCTGTAACGATTCAAAGTTTTCTTTATAGGTTTCTTCATTTGATGGATCCTTTTCGATTAGTGAATCTTGGATAGATTTAGCTAATTGAATGCTGATGGTCGGTGAAATCCATAAATGGGGATCAATATGACCATGTTCATCATGATTCTCTGCAGCTTCATTTTCATGAGCATGGTCATCCTCATCTGTGCCTTCTTCTTCATGGGTAACCTCTTGCACTAAATCTTTATGAGAAACTGAATTCGAAGTGGCAATCATTTTTACTTGTTCATTAGACAACGTTTTTTTTGCGTTATCCACAAAGCCTTCAAGTCCCATGCCAATGTAAAAAAATAAGTCAGCGTCTGCAAGAGCCATCATATCTTTTTGGGTAGGGTCAAAAGTATGTTCATTAGATCCAACAGGATAAATAGATTTGACTTCGACAAGATCTCCACCTATTCGTTTTGTAAAATAGGTAAGTGGATAGACGGTTGTGTAAACAGTTATCACACCAATGTCTTTCTTTTCGTTGTTGAATGAATCTTTTTGTCCACATGCTGCTGTAAAAATTAGTAGAAAGCCAATAAAAAGGATAAAAATTGCTTTTTTCATTAAAGATACTCCTTAATAGTAATCATTACGATTTGTTGTATAACCTTTATTAGCATACAAGAAACGGTTATAAAAGACAAGAAAAAAGAAATGGCTATTTACAAGTCATTTCTTCTTCGGCCACTCTTCAGGTACTGGATCATATCCACCTTCATGAAAAGGGTGACAACTTAATATTCTTTTAATTGCCAAGTATATCCCTTTAAATGAGCCATGCTTTTGAACTGCCTCAATCCCATAGTGCGAACAAGTCGGATAAAATCGACAACTTGGTGGTGTTAAGGGAGATATCACTTTTTGATAAAAACGAAATATACCAATAACAATCAGTTTCATGATTGTTCATCTGCATAAGATTTTTGTGGAACTGTATCAATCGTGTGTTTGTGTGCATATGCTTTCTTTGTTGTTAGTAGGAATATAAAAGTCAAACCGACCATACTTAAGATGGCAACAAATAATAATAACCATAAAGTCATCTATTTCACTCCATTTCTTTCTGTATGTTTATTGTAGTGACTTTAGTGGTAAATTAACAGTAGTAAAGCTTTTACTAAAAAAAGGAGTGGGTTTTTTATGTCAGCAGCATTAAATAAGGAACTAAATAAGCAAGTCGCAACTTGGTCAGTTATGTATACGAAATTACATAATTTTCATTGGTACGTTAAAGGACCTCAATTTTTCACGCTCCATGCAAAATTTGAAGAACTTTATAATGAAGCAACTCTTCATATGGACGAGATTGCGGAAAGATTATTGACATTAGGTGGCCAACCAGTTGCTACCTTAAAAGAGCATTTAGAATTATCCGAAGTAAAAGAAGCAACAGGGAAAGAAACAACTGAACAAATGGTCGATTCAGTTGTCAAAGATTTCGACAAAATCATGAAATCGTTGAAAAAAGGAATGGATGAAGCAGCGAAAGATGAAGATGATATGACAGAAGATTTATTAAATGCTGTTTATCAATCAATTGAAAAACACCAATGGATGTTAAATGCATTCCTAGGTGACACGAATAATTAAATGGTGAAGACAAATTCCTCTTCGAAGGGATTTGTCTTTATTATTTGTGGAAATGGTCGATAGAAGTACTGTAAGGAAGGAGGTATGTTATGGAAATGAGCTCAATCATGGCAAGTCAATTGAGAGAGTTGCAGTCTACGGTTCAAATGAGCGTTATGAAAAATGCGCTTAATATGAGTTCTGCATCTGCAGTTGAAATGCTCCAAAGCATGCCTGAGCAACCGATAGCTTCTCATCCTTACAAAGGAACAGTTGTCGATATTTCAGGCTAGTAAAAGCAAAAAACATGCCATTAATTGATGTGCATGTTTTTTGTTTTATGTTACATCCTATTTGGAAAGAAAGGATGTATGATATGGCGAAAATTTATGTCTCAGTTGCCCATCATCAATATTATTACCATCCAGAAGATTCTCCATGGGAGTATGAAATTGAAGCAGGTCCTGAAGTTTATGGTGTACTCAATCAGTTATTTAATCAAAAGCAAGAGTGGGAGGGGAAAAACTTCTTCCGTGCTCATCTACCTTATATCCCTTATCATTTAGATCCTGAAAATGATGAAGTTGATTTAAGGTTAAAGAAAATATATGCATTGATTCATGAATATGGAAATAAGGAAGCAAAAGCCCTTATAGAATCCATGCCTTTTTATGCTCAGAAGGAAAACCCTATTGAACAATCGCACTAAATGTTGAATGCAAAGCATGCCTTCGCTACACTTTAAGAAAGGGGTGTAGAAGGCATGTATTTTTATAAAGACTTAAATGGGTATAATGTTACCTTATCTTTCGTTCCGAATACGTTTTCCATACCTGCGAAGCATGTTCTAATATTAGCTAATAATGAAGAAAATCAGTGGTTAGTAACGAAGCATCCAGATAGAGGATTAGAATTTCCTGGTGGAAAAGTCGAGGAAAGCGAAACGTTAGAGGAAGCTGCAAAAAGGGAAACATATGAAGAAACAGGCGCTGTTTTAACAGATGTTACTTGGTTTGCAGAGTATAAGGTAGATACAGTTCCTCCATTCCGTAAGGTTGTATTTCGCGCGACCGTTCAACACTTAGAGAAAATGAATTTACACTTTGAAACGGATGGCTATAAATGGGTGACTCTGTCGGAGTTTAATCGAGAGAAAAATTTAAGCTTTCATATGAAGGATAAAGGAATGAAAAAAATGCTGGAAAGAGTGATGCTGAGTGAAACAAAGCGGTGAAATTTTCTCCAAACATCCTTACCCAAGTCCCAATCCGCATATCCAATTAAACGAAATTATATATTGGTCCAATGGTTTTCGAGTAAAAGGTTTACTGGCTGAACCAAAAGGAAAAGGAAATTATGAAGGAATCCTATATTTACGTGGGGGCATTCAACGCATTGGCATGGTTCGTCCTAGTCGCATTGCTCAATTTGCTGCACAAGGATTCGTTGTCTTTGCTCCTTATTATAGAGGTAACAGGGGTGGCGAAGGTTTTGATGAATTTGCAGGTGACGATCGTTATGATGCTGTTCACGCAGTTGATGTATTAAAAAGATTTATTAAGGTACATAGAATTCACATCTTTTCTTTTTCAAGAGGAGGTATCATGGCACTTTGGACAGCCATTTTACGAAATGATATTACCTCTTTGGTCACATGGGCAGGTGTCTCAGATGCCAGCTTAACGTATGAGGAACGAAAAGACATGAGAAGAATGATGAAGCGGGTAATTGGAGGAACTCCTTCAAATCATCCTGAACTCTATCATGCTAGAACTCCATTGCATTTTATGGACGAGTTTAAGCCACCTGTGTTAATTATTCATGGCTTGAAAGATCAGCACGTAAGACCATTACATGCAAAAAAACTTGAAGAAAATCTACTACAAAAAAATAGTGAAGTGAAAACCTGGTACTTTGATGAATATACACATCACTTTCCACCTGACGTGAATGCTCAAGTTGTTAGGGATTTAACCACTTGGATGAGACTTCAGAAAGGAGAATTGAAGTGAAACATATTACTATCCATTTAGAAACATCAAGTTCAAATCATAAAACTTCTTTTCCGACGACGACATCCTTTTGGCAAGAACTTTGGGATACATATACTACTGATTTTAATACGGTAGAGATTCAATGTTGGAAGGAAGAACAAAGACATGTTGAAGAACTCGAGAAAATAGCCTCTCAAATACAAGATCAAAATTTAATTTTAGAATTTACCATTACATTGAATGAAGAAAATTGTGCATATTTAAGAGAGAACTCAATAGATGAAAATGGTGGATTAAAATGGTTTACCTTGCTTTTCTACAAAGAAGCTACGCAAATGTTGGAAATTGGACAATATGGATCAGAAATTAGTTTGTATGGAATTGATGAAACTGAAGCGGATACGTTTAAATCTTTATTTCCAGAAAGTGCAGAGGCGGAATATTTTAAAGAACATTTAATGTGACATAAGTATCACACATTAAAAATGAATAGCCTATAAATCAAAAAGGCTATGTTAAATTTGACTGTTGTTTTCTATTTATTTAGATATATGGAGCAAAACAGCTAAGACTCCTGCGGGAAAGCGAGACAGTCGAGACCCCGCAGAAGCGCAAAGGAACGAAGGCTAAGGACACAACCTCATGTGGCAACGCCAACGTGACTAACATCCTGTTGGCCTGAGGAGACTCGGCGCTCGCCCGCGGAAAGCGCAGGTGTTTGTGACAGAGCCTATCAAAAAAGAGCTTGCACATTTTTGTGTGCAAGCTCTTGTGGTTTAAATAATTGGTCCACCCTTAGAAGATATTTCTTCTGATACTGACCCGAATTTTTTGAAATTTGCACGGAATTGATCAGCCAATTCTTTTGCTTTCAAATCGTAAGCATCTTTGTCAGCCCAAGCATCGCGTGGATTTAATACATTCGTTGGAACGCCAGGAATTTCTTTTGGAATTTCTAAACCAAATACTGACCCTTTTTCTGTGTCAACATCATCTAGTTTTCCTTCAAGTGCTGCACGAACCATTGCTCTTGTATAAGATAGTTTCATACGACTACCAACGCCATATTCTCCACCAGTCCAACCAGTATTAACTAAGAATACTTGTGAGTTATGCTCATCAATTTTCTTGCCTAACATTTCTGCATAAACGGTAGCAGGTAGTGGTAAGAATGGAGAACCGTAACATGTTGAGAAAGCAGCTTGAGGTGAAGTGATACCACGCTCAGTTCCTGCTAATTTCGATGTGAAACCGCTTAGGAAGTGATACATTGCTTGTTCTTTCGTCAGTTTACTGATTGGAGGCAATACGCCAAATGCATCAGCAGTTAAGAAAATAATTGTTTTTGGATGACCTGCTACTGATGGGTCTACAATATTATTAATTGCTTGAAGCGGGTAGGCTGCACGTGTATTTTCTGTTAATGAAATATCATGATAATCAGCAATTCTTGTCTCGGGATCAATGACGACGTTCTCGAGAACAGAACCAAAACGTATTGCATCATAAATTTGGGGTTCATTTTCATGCGTTAAATTAACAGCTTTTGCGTAGCATCCACCTTCAATATTGAAGACGCCGTTATCTGACCAACCATGCTCGTCATCACCGATTAATTTGCGATCAGCGTCTGCGGACAATGTTGTTTTACCAGTTCCTGATAATCCGAAGAACAAAGCAACATCGCCTTTTTCACCAACGTTAGCAGAACAATGCATTGGAAGGATACCTTGTTCAGGTAATAAGTAGTTCATGATGGAGAAAATCGATTTTTTCATTTCACCAGCATACTCCGTACCACCGATTAAAATAATTCGCTTCTCCATTGAAACCATGATGAAAGTCTCTGAAGATGTTCCATCAACCGCAGGATCCGCTTTAAAAGTCGGCGCAGATACTATGGTGAAATCTGCTTCGTGAGTAGTTAGCTCTTCTGCAGAAGGACGAATAAATAATTGGTGAGCAAAAAGGTTATGCCAAGCATATTCGTTAATAACCTGTATTGATAGGCGAGATTGTTTGTCTGCACCAGCAAATCCTTTAAATACGAATAGCTCTTCTTTTGTTTTTAAGTAATCGATTACTTTCTTATATAATGAGTCAAAAATTTCAGATGAGATGGGTTGATTTACAGGACCCCAATCAATTTTGTCCTTTGAAATGTCTTCTTCAACTATGTACTTGTCTTTTGGCGAACGACCTGTATATTTTCCGGTCTCCGCTTTTACAGCACCTGTTGATGTTAAGACAGCTTCTCCGCGTGATGTTGCTTTCTCCACTAATTGTGGTACTGAAAGTTGAACGTGCACGTTTTGGCCATTTAACAATTCGTCCAGCTCGGTAATCGTTTTCACTGAATTCATGTATATGTACCTTCCTTTTTCAAGTATTCCCGTTAAATGGGGTATTTTTTATTCGAGAATTAGTATAACACATTTCGTTTATTAATCTACACTAATAGCCTGTTTAAATTATAGATTATTCTTGTCCATTTTATTGTGAATAAAATGTTTGACATTGTCGAAATTGTTTATTATGATGTAAAACTGAACGGATACTCTTATCCCGAGCTGGTGGAGGGGTCAGGCCCTATGAAACCCGGCAACCTGCGATTATAATCTTGATTATAATTGGCGAAGGTGCTGAACCTGAAGCAAGGTGAATTCCTTGGATGATAAGAGTGAAAGGTGCCTACTAAATCATACCTTTCCTCATGTAGTAAACGTGAGAGAGGGTTTTTTTTATGCTATTTCTGGTTTTTTGTAGCATGAAAAATAGAAGATTTTATACAGACATCTCCCTTTATCCTCGTGTAGAAGCCCGAAACGGCGGAAGGTTTTATTCTATAGAGTAAAGCTTGACATGGGAAATGAGTACCGTTTGAATTTTCCGAGAGAAATCTCGAAGGATATAGGAGGAATTAATAATGACAACTCGTCGATTATTTACATCAGAATCAGTAACAGAAGGGCATCCGGATAAGATTTGTGACCAAATCTCAGATGCAATATTAGATGCTATCTTAACAGAAGATCCAAATGCTCGTGTGGCATGTGAAACAACCGTAACGACAGGATTAGTTCTTGTAGCGGGAGAAATCACGACGTCTGCATATGTTGATATTCAAAAAGTAGTACGTGAAACAGTTCGTGAAATTGGTTACACTCGTGCAAAATATGGCTTTGACTCAGAAACATCAGCTGTCTTAACCGCAATTGATGAGCAATCTGCAGACATCGCCATGGGTGTTGACCAAGCATTGGAAGCTCGTGAAGGTTCTATGACTGATGATGACATTGAAGCAATCGGAGCTGGAGACCAAGGGTTAATGTTCGGTTTTGCTTGTAATGAAACACCAGAATTAATGCCACTTCCTATTAGCTTAGCTCACAAGTTAGCTCGTCGTTTAGCTCTAGTTCGTAAAGAAGAAATTATTTCTTACTTGCGTCCTGATGGTAAAACACAAGTAACTGTAGAATATGATGAAAACAACAAACCATTGCGTATTGACACAATTGTTATTTCTACTCAACATCACCCAGAAGTAACGCTTGAACAAATCCAACGCAATCTGAAAGAACATGTTATTAAACCAGTTGTTCCTGCTGAATTAATTGATGAGAATACAAAATACTTCATCAACCCAACTGGCCGCTTTGTAATTGGTGGACCTCAAGGGGATGCAGGTTTAACAGGACGTAAGATTATCGTTGATACTTACGGTGGTTATGCTCGTCACGGTGGCGGTGCTTTCTCTGGTAAGGATGCAACGAAAGTTGACCGTTCAGGAGCTTATGCAGCCCGTTATGTTGCTAAAAACATTGTAGCAGCTGGTCTTGCTGATCGTTGTGAAGTTCAATTAGCTTATGCAATTGGAGTTGCACAACCAGTATCGATTGCAATAGATACATTTGGAACAGGTACGGTTGAAGAAGCGAAACTAGTTGAAATGGTTCGCGAATTATTCGATCTACGTCCAGCTGGAATCATCAAAATGTTAGATCTTCGTCGACCAATCTACAAGCAAACTGCTGCTTATGGACACTTTGGTCGTACAGACATAGATGTACCTTGGGAAAAAACAGACAAAGCGGCTGCTTTGAAAGAAAAAGCAGGCATTTAATTGTTAAGAAAGCGGCACCGACAAACGAAATGTCGGTGCCGCTTTTTATATGAATCGTTAGGTGTCTGATTTGGTGGGTAGAGTGAAAATATTACTTATTCTCTGTTTGTAACGCTTTATAGTACTGTCCTTTTTCTGCGTATTCACGAACGATCCGTTCCATATCTTTTCGATCCTCTTCGTTTAAATCACGGACGACTTTCGCAGGTCTCCCGAGAGCAAGAACACCTGGTGGAATTACCTTACCTGGTGGAACCAAACTGCCAGCACCAATGAAAGCTCCTTCACCAATCTCCGCACCATCAAGGATAATTGAGCCCATACCAATCAAGGCGCCTTTTTTTATGGTACAACTATGTAGAGTTACTTGATGCCCAACTGTAACTTCATCTTCTAAAACCAGAGGAAAAGCTGGGCTCTGGTGAAGGCAACATAAGTCTTGTATGTTTACTTTACGACCAATATGAGTAGTGTTTACGTCACCTCTTATAACTGTGTTGAACCAGACGGAAGACTCCGCTTCAATTGTCACATCTCCACTAATCGTGACATAATCAGCAATAAAGACTGAAGGATCAATTGTTGGTATTTTTCCGTTAAATGGATAAATCATATTTATAACCTCTTTTCTATAGATGCCTAGGTTTCATTATACAAAAAAAGAGGAATTTAAAAAGGATGACCTATTTGAGAATCGAAATTTCATTTTGATGATAAATCAACCACCATCATATAAAATAAAAGAAAAAGGGGAGATGTTCATGTGGAAATGGGAAGCCGAAGGGCAACCAAAGGCCGTTGTTGCCATTATACATAGTGCGTATGAGCATCATCGTCGTTATGCTTGGCTAATAGAGAAGTTGAG
>JBEVEQ010000042.1:0-6874 GCA_040512715.1 Paenisporosarcina sp.
CTGTACAAAACCAACTGGGTTATTCTCAACAAAGGCTAGAAAAACTACTGACTCTTCGTTGACTAACCTGTCTTTCAAGAAATCTCTTGCACCTTCAAGATCAGACTCTTGTTCATAAAATAATCTGTATAAATCAAAAACTTCTGTTAGAGAATCAAGCTCGTTTAATGTAGCTCTTTGAATATTCATGTATTGTCTCCCAGTGAAGTGGCTTAGGTATTTTCTCTTTCTTTCTAAAGGTAGAGCTAAGTTTAATTTTATTATTACTAAGCAACATGGAACTCACTCGCAATTTCTTTAGAAGTTAAAGTTGAAATTATCTGGGTCTGCCCCAGTTCGTTCATCTAAATTTAATGAATCGATATTTTTAATATCTTCAAAGGATAATTCAAAATCAAACACATCCGCATTTTCTGCAATACGCTCTGGTGTCACGGATTTAGGAATTACGATCAAGTCGTGCTGTAAATGCCAACGAATAATAATTTGCGCAGGTGTCTTACCATACTTATTTCCGATTCGAACTAGTGAAGGTTCATTTAACAAGCCTCCTCTAGCCAGTGGCGACCAAGAAGTAATCGCAATGTCGTGTTCTGTACAGAATGTTCGTAAGTTATATTGTGTGAGTCGTGGAGAAAGCTCAATTTGATTAACCATTGGCTTAACATTAGCTTTTGAAAATATTTTTTCTAAGTGATGGGCATGATGATTAGAAACCCCTGTAGCTCGAATAAGCTTTTCATCATACAACCGTTCAATCGCACGATACGTTTCAACAAATGTCTCTTTAACAGGCCAATGTGTCAGATACAAATCAAGATAGTCAAATCCTAGTTTCTCGAGTGATGTTTCAAACGCTCGTAACGTTTGGTCATAGCCTTGATCTGAATTCCACACTTTAGTCGTAATAAAAATGTCTTCCCGCTTCAAACCAGAAGCACGAACTGATTCACCCACTTCTTTTTCATTTGCATATAGAGAAGCCGTATCAATGGCACGGTAGCCTGTTTTTAAAGCAGTTGTCATTGCTTCAATGGCTTCGTCTGGATTGGTCATTTTATAAACACCTAACCCCAGTCTTGGCATTTCAACACCATTATGTAGAGCTTTAGTGGATTGTAAAGTATGAATCATGATCATCTTCCTTTCCGTTCCTTCTACTTCTATTGTACAAATTGATCTCTTTTTTTACGAGTCTTAAGGTTTTTATTTCAAAAACTATTGCGCGATCACTAAAAAACGAATATTATATGGAATGTTGGTAATTTCGTTCGTCTTTTCGAAAGGAGACACACTATGTTTCGCTTAAAAGAGCATAATACTAATATAAAAACTGAAATTCTTGCAGGGATGACTACCTTCTTAACAATGGTTTATATCGTTATCGTCAACCCTTTTATCCTTGCTGATGCGGGTGTTCCATTTGACCAAGTCTTTCTAGCAACCATTATTTCAGCTGTTGTGGGTACGTTATGGATGGGTTTATTCGCAAATTATCCAATCGCAATCGCACCTGGTATGGGGTTAAATGCATTCTTTACCTATACCGTAGTTATTTCATCAAATGGTGAAATTAATTTTGTTACTGCTTTCTCTGCAGTGTTCGTTGCCGGAATTTTATTTATAATTTTATCTTTAACACCTTTACGTAAAAAATTAATTGAAATTATACCTGAAAATTTAAAGAACGGAATTACCGCGGGTATTGGTTTGTTTATCGCTTTTATCGGATTACGCTTATCAACTTTAGTAGAAGCACATGAACAAAACTTAGTTAAGCTTGGTGATTTAACAAGTACTCCTGTACTTCTTACTCTATTTGGCTTACTTGTAACGGTTATTTTAATGGTATTAAACGTGTATGGCGCATTGTTCTATGGAATGATCGCAACAGGGATTGTGGCTTTCTTTACTGGTCAACTGAAATTCACGGACCAACTAATGAAACTCCCTTCACTTCCTGAAGGCATCATCGTTTGGAATCCTTGGGCAGCCTTTATGGATGTTATTGAGTTTGGTTTATTAGGAATCGTGATTTCCTTCTTATTAGTTACCTTGTTTGATACAACTGGTACGATGATTGGTGTTGCAAAACAAGCAGGTTTAATGAAAGGCAACAAGATGCCACGAGCACGCCAAGCATTGCTTGCTGACTCAGTGGCGACAACTGTAGGTGCAATGGTCGGAACAAGTCCTACTTCCGCTTACATTGAATCCTCATCAGGTGTAGCGGTTGGTGGACGTACAGGATTAACCTCAGTGACGGTTTCCGTATTATTTATCATTGCTGCTTTCTTTGGACCACTTGTTGCATCACTTTCTGGTGTTGCTGCAATTACCGCACCAGCCTTAATCATTGTGGGTAGTTTAATGATAAGTGCAGTCAAACACATCGATTGGGATTCATTTGATGAAGCATTCCCTGCTTTTATCATCATCCTAACAATGCCATTAACTTCAAGTATTGCTACAGGGATTGAATTAGGATTCATTCTGTATCCATTACTAAAAATCTTTAAAGGACAAGCACGCAAAGTACATCCTTTGTTATATATTTTTGCTGTATTGTTCCTCTATCAATTATTATTCTTACCACATTGAAAAAACGACTGGAGTCCAAGGACTTCAGTCGTTTTCATTATTTTATAAAAACGTAAGTGATCGAAAGACCGATTTTTGTCATATTTAAACCATAGTGAATATTTCTTTTTGAAATGAAGTAAGCTATACTAATTGAAGGTAATGAATTCTCTTTAGAGGAGGCAACATATATGAACTTACTTCTTATTCTTGGTGTTAGTGTTGCATTCCTTGCTGCGATCTTTACGGCAGGGTACGATGATAAACCAGGTGAATCTGAAAAGAATTAGTAGTAACTTAGCTTGTCCCATTTTTGGGGCAAGCTTTTGTTTTGGGCTTAGAAGAGTGGACAGTGCGGATAGAGTTATGGACCGAACAATACGAAAGCCTGATTTCTTTGTTAGGAAGGCTAATATCCTGATACGGTATGAAGACGATATTTCTCTATTAAGTATTCTTTTTAGTAAAAGCTTTGGTAATTATTACTGGTCGTTTTGGGGATTGTAGTGAAGGGCGGTGATTCCATACAGACTAGATCCCGCAGTGAGCATAGCGAATGAGGAGGCTAGTGGACAGTCCGCGGAAAGCGTCCGCCTGTAACGAAAATCAACAGTATAGTTTATCAAAGTCTTAAAAGAAAATAAAAAGGGATCGTTTAAAAGCGATCCCTTTGCATTATCCTAGATTCGGATAATTTTGTTGACGCAATGCCTCATATATGAGAATCGCTGCCGTATTTGATAAATTTAACGATCGGATGTTTTCATTCATAGGAATTCGTAAGCAAGTTTCCTGATTGGCATCGATTAATTCACGTGGTAAGCCAGACGTTTCTTTTCCAAATACAAAGAAATACTCTTGTTCGACTTTGCTATAATCATATATTGTGTGTGGCTTAGATCCATGTTTCGTTAAATAGAAAAACTGTCCCTCTGGGTATTTTGCAAATAATTCATCCAATCCATCATAATAGTGGATATCTACATGCTCCCAATAGTCGAGTCCAGCTCGTTTCAACATTTTATCATCGGTTGAAAAACCTAGTGGTCTGATCAAATGTAATTTCGTATCAGTTCCTGCACATGTTCGAGCAATATTTCCCGTGTTGGCTGGAATTAATGGTTGATAAAGTACCACATGAATGGCCATATCGTCACGTCCTCAATGTATGGTTTCAAAGGCTAATCCTTTGTAAATCTCGTCAATTACTTCTTGGTCATTTTCTGTTTCTAAAGCTAGATGCAGTGCTTGTTTTCCTTCACTTGTCCCAATCTTCCCAATTGCCCATGCAGCAGTCCCTCGTATAACAGGTCGCTCATCTTTCATTAATAAACCAATTAAGTCTGGAACTGCAGAAACTTCCTTGAAATGAGCAAGTGCCAGAATAGCATTACGTTGTATCGGTTTTTTCCCTCTCCATGAACCGGAAACATGACCATACTTTTCTTTAAATTCTCGATTACTGATTGTCAGCAGAGGTACGAGCAGCGGTTTCGCAATTTCTGGGTCAGGTTTAAAGTCCAGTTGATGCGTGTTTAACTTGCCTTTATTTTTTGGACATACGGTTTGACACGTGTCACATCCGTATAGTCGATTCCCAATTTTTGTGCGGAATTCATCCGGCAATGCCGTTTTAGTTTGTGTGAGAAATGCGATACATCGCTGTGCATTTAATTGTCCACCTTCAATTAGAGCCCCTGTTGGACAAACATCTAGGCACAGACGACAATCTCCACATTCATCCTCCATCGGTGTATCCGGTGCAAATGGGATATTCGTAATGATTTCTCCTAAGTATACATAAGAGCCAAACTCGGGTGTGATGACGGAACAGTTTTTTGCACTCCAACCAATACCAGCTCTTTGAGCCACGGCTCTATCAGATAACTCTCCTGTATCAACCATAGAACGAGTTTTCGCATCCATTATAGACTCTTGAATATATTGTTCTAATTTGCTTAAGCGGTCGCGTAAAACGGTATGATAATCCATTCCCCATGAAGCACGGGCAAAAATGCCTCGACGCGCACCTTTCTTTCCTTGCGGAGAATCTTCCATTCGTGAAGGATAGGCAATAGCAATGGAAATGATACTTTCAGCTTCGTTTAATAAAAGCTTAGGCGTCGTTCTTTTTTTAATATCCGACTCTTCAAATCCAGATTGAAATCCTAATTCCTGCTGTCTTTTCAGACGGTTTTTCAGCTCACGAAAAGGATCGGCTGTCGCAAACCCGATTTTGTCGATTCCTATGGAATGTGCATATTCAATTAAGTCTTGTTGAAATTGGTTCACATTCATGAAAATACCCCATTCTTGTGCTAAACTGTTGAAAAAACATGTAGGTGATCATATGAAAATATCCATAGAGCCTTCCCTTTTCCAAGTAGAAGATCAACTTAAAATAGGCATTAACCATTATACCAAATTTATTACGTCAGAATCGCCCCAAATGATAAAAGGGCGTATGCAATTATTTCAAGAACATCTATTTTTTGATTTAGAAGAAAAGGAATTATCATCCGTTAAAGGAGTAAAAGAATGGCGGGAGTTGTGGAAAAAGTTTGGTGCTGATCCGGGCCGCTATCGACCATCGATTGAAGCTTTACTACGCCGTATTCGCAAACAAAATTACCTTTCATCAGTTAATAGTGTCATTGATTTAAATACATTCTTTTCGCTGGAATATGAAATACCTGTAGGAATATATGATGCATCGCTTCTAAAAGGTGATATTCAAATATTACTTGGCAACAAAGACACATCTTATATAGGATTAAATGGACGGGAAAACCGATTAGATGGCATATTGACCCTTGTAGATGAAAATGGACCATTTGGTAGTCCCTACGTTGATTCAGAACGGACAGCCGTTCATGAAGATACAACAGAAGCCTTCCAGTTTTTCTTTATGCGTCCTTCTGTTGACATATCTGAAGCAGAACAGTTGCTTGCTGCTGCAGGAAAAATGTTTACTCAAGTAAATGGTGGCGAATTCTCTTCGCTTCTTTTATATAAAAATCACCCACAAAAATAAGTCAGTACCTCTTGAAGCAAAAGGAAAACCGCTCAAATTTCATGAGCGGCTCATCCTATCTAAATCAACATATATACTTCAGTTTACACCATAATGGATGTAAGCTGTTTTTGTGTTTTATCTTTGTTGATTAATGATCATTTCGAGACCTGCATGAGTAGATTTAAAAATCTGTACTTCCCGTTCAAGAGTTCCCATTGATATCGCTAGCTTAGGTTTTATTCCCACCAAAATGCATCTTGTTCCAATTAACTTCAAACAATCATTTAATTTTTGAATATGGAACTGCATATTTTGATCGAAATTTAAAACACCACTTAAATCAATTAATACATTTTCAATCCGATTGGATGAACATTCTATTAATACAGTTGAAATAAGTAAGTCAGAACGCTCTACATCGAACTCTCCGATAAGCGGCAAGGCTATGGTATTTTCCCAAACATGAAGAATAGGGATCGATAGCGACTTAATTAATTTTTCATTATTCTTTTCTTCCTCAGCTTTTGTCGTAACGTCCATCAACATAACGATATATCCAGCTATTTCTTCGTCACAATTTACGATTGGTGTAACTACAATATCTGTAACAAAGCGATCTCGTATTGTTATACGTGTACGATGTGTAGACTTAATTGACTGCATGATACTTTGTTGATGTCTTGGTCTTTGATGAAAATAATCCATGCTTTTCCCAATAAAATCCTCACTACTTTCTAACTGATACAATGGCGCAATAAGCGATAATAAATCAGAAGCATTCCAATTCATCCATCTAATATAAAATTGCTTATCCGCAATCAAAATATTTTCACCAATACTATTTAAAGCTGTTAATACTGATATGTCATTTGGAATCTTTCCGACATCTTGCATTTACATCATCCTATTCTTGGAAACTGTTACTTTCATTATACGCATTATAGAATGGAAAACAAAACCCAACTGAAATGAATGAAATTAATACTTATTCAGATGAATGGAAACAAAAACATGCTTAACAAGAAAAAGGATGCTGCCTTTATTAAATAAGGCAACACCTTCGATTATTGTTCTTATTGATTTTGCCCGTCTTTAACATACTTCGCAACGGTTAATGTACGTTTTGTTTGATGTTTTACTGCTCCTTGCACATTCTCAATCATTTCTCCATCTTGATTGACTGAAACACTCGTACCATATGGATTTCCACCAGCCTCATACAAAACGGGGTCTGTATAACCTGGAGCGACCACAATAGCTCCCCAGTGATACATCGTT
>JBEVEQ010000050.1:0-4615 GCA_040512715.1 Paenisporosarcina sp.
TCGTGCGATCAATCGTTCCGCCTCTTTACCTTTCACATTTTTTATCCCCTTACCCGCATAATCAATAAAACCGGTGTTGCTTTTACTGACACGGTAAGAAAATACTTCTTCATTTAACCGGTTTCTCTTATCAATCTTACTCATAGAACTCCCCTCTTCTTCAGGAATCTCAAATGATTAAGGGAGATGAACACCTAATCCTTTTCTAATCAGATTTGCAGAAACAGGTGGCTTCCCAAGTTCTCTCGACCAAACTGATATTTGACCGATATGATGGATTTCATGTGCAATAACATGACGCATAATTTCTCCCCATGCCAACTTAATTACCGTGCCATCCGGTCTTGTTTCTTGCAAGAAATCATGTTCAAATTCACTTTCCCAATCTAATACAAAAGCTTTTACTTCTTCTTTGAATAAATCATTTAACTCCATAACTTTTTCTAAACTTTGATAGTCATCAAAGCTTTCTTGAAAACCCGGAAAACCTTTCATAATGCGAATCCAACTCCACTCCACATCAATGATATGGAACAAAGTATGTAAAATTCCGCCTACACCGCCAGTTCGCACTTTTAAAAGATCCTCTAACGGAACATCTTTACACCATTCAAACCACTCATCTCGAATCTGCCAATTGTACTGAAATAACGTCTGCATGAATTGCCTCCTTTGATTTTGAACTTAGAGCTTTAGAAAAATATAGCTTGTACTCATATGCGATTAATAGCTAAGTTGAATTCTTATTTATTACACTTGATAAAAAAAGATGGTGGTCGGCTATCCCTTTCGCTTTCCGTGGACGAAACGCTTGTCTCCTCGGCTCATCTGTCTCTGACAGTTACACCTGTGGGGTCTATCGTATTTCGGTGTTCCGTAGGAGTCTTCAGAAATAACCGACCACTTTCCCAATAGATAGTTTGCAAAGTTATGTTTATAGAACAATTTTTGTAGGTGGTAATAATAAAATCAAAAGTGTGTATCCCTCTATTTGCATGACTGCACATCATTATATATATTTACAGCGATTATAGTTTATTGAAATGGAGATGGCGACTCCGGCGGAATCAGCAAGAACTGAAGATCCAAAGGAACAAAGACTAAGACCGCCACGTCCTGAGGCAACATCTTTGAAACTAACTTCCTGTTTGCCTTCGCAGAAAGCATCCATCGCAATGGAAATCAACAATTTTTTATTTGTCAGCATTATACTTTCAAATAAGTATAAGAAAGAAGTTGAGAAAATGAATTCTCAACTTCAGATTGTTTATAAATTTTTGTCGTCTACTGAATTTAAGTAATCTTCAATTGTGCCAATAACAGATTCAACGCAACCCTCTTCAAATGGTGAGATTAAATTCGCTTCCGCTACTAGTTTTGTAAACGATTTTGAACCACCTAATTTACATAGGTGTAAATAATCTTTCCATGCTGATTCCTGATCTTCTCTCGAGCGTTTCCAGAACTGGAACGCACAGATTTGAGCTAATGTGTAATCAATATAGTAGAAGGGACTATTATAGATATGGCCTTGACGGTGCCAGAATCCGCCCGCTTCCAAATAGCTATTGCCATCATAATCACGGTGAGGTCTATAGATTCTTTCGATTTTTCTCCACGCTGCTTTACGTTCTGCAGGTGTCATCTCAGGATTTTCATAAATCTCATGTTGGAACTCATCTACTGCCACACCATACGGTAAGAATTCAAGAGCACCACTTAAATGTGAAAATTTATATTTTTCTGTTTGCTCTTTAAAGAAGTACTCCATCCATGGCCAAGTAAAGAATTCCATACTCATGGAATGAATTTCACAAGCCTCAAAAGTAGGCCACAAATATTCAGGAATACCAATATCACGACTTGAGTAAACTTGGAACGCGTGTCCGGCTTCATGTGTTAACACATCAATATCGCCGGAAGTACCATTAAAGTTCGAGAAGATGAATGGTGAATTGTATTCTTCTATAAACGTACAATATCCACCAGCCTCTTTCCCTTCCTTCGCTTCTACATCCATCAGTTTTCGATCCGTCAAGAAACGGAAGAACTCGCCCGTTTCAGGTGATAGCTCATCATACATTTTCAATCCATTTTCAATAATCCAATCCGCTGACCCTTGTGGTGTTGCATTTCCTGAAATGAAGTTTAAAGATTCATCATAAAATTTTAATGAATCGACTCCAATTCTTTCTGCTTGTCGGTCATATAATTTACTCACCAAAGGAACAATCAAATCTCTAACTTGATCACGGAATTTCTTAACCATCTCCGCATTGTAATCAACGCGCATCATGCGAATATAGCCTAGTTCAACAAAGTTTTTATACCCCAATGTTACAGCGATTTTATGACGAATTTTCACAAGTTGATCAAATAGATCATCAAACTTCTCTTCATTACTTTCGAAGAATTTAGTGCTTGCTTCTAATGCTTGTTTACGAATATCGCGGTCAGTTGATTCTCTGTAAGGTCCTAATTGAGCTAACGTTAACGTTTTCCCATCAAATTCAACTTGTGCAGAAGCAACAAGCTTTGAATACTCAGAAGACAACTTATTTTCTTGTTGCATGAGTTCAATGATTTCTGGAGAAAAAGCCTTAATTGAATAATCCGCAAGATCAAACAGCTGACTTCCCCATTTTCCTTCTAACTCATTTCTAAATTTTGATGAAACAAGTTCTTTGTAGTAAGCAGTTACTAATTCTTCTAACTGCGGAGATACTTCATCGAAATAATCTCTTTCCTTTTGGTAAAACTCGTCCTTCGTATCAATGGATGAGCGAATAAATGCCAAGTTTCCTTGTGTAGAAAAAGATTCACGGAATTCATTAATTTTGGCAATAGCCTCACTTTGTTCTTCCACTGAATTAGCTTCCTTGAATTTATTCAACAAACCTTCAAAATGGACTTTCGCTTCTTCAAAATCCGGTCGTTTATACGTATATTGATCGAATGATACCATTTTCAAAATTCCCCCTGACCAAATAAAATTTGTACGCTATATTAATTATTTAATTGTTCACTATATTATGACAAAACGCAATCCTTTTCCTTAGGAAACCTAAACTATTCACCACATATATGATTCTTTGCATACATTTATAAGATGGTGTTTTTGATTAGAAAGGATGAAACTCTATGTGTGGGATTACTGGATGGGTTCATTTCCAGCGTGATTTATCAAAACAAAGACAAATGATTGAAACGATGACAAAATCGTTGGCAAAACGAGGTCCAGACGACGAAAATATGTGGCTCGATCAACATGTGGCGTTAGGTCATAGAAGGTTAACGGTGGTCGACCCCATTGGTGGAAAACAACCGATGACAAAGGACTATCAAAATCGTAGATACATCCTTAGTTATAACGGAGAATTATATAATACAGAAGATCTTCGAAAGGAATTATTGAAGAACGGTCATACTTTTTCCGGCCATTCTGATACAGAGGTATTGTTAACATCCTATATTCAATGGAAAGAAAAATGTGTGGATTATTTCAACGGGATTTTTGCATTTGCCATCTGGGATACCAATGAACAAAAGCTTTTTGTTGCACGAGACCGCTTAGGTGTTAAACCACTATTCTACGCAGAACGAAACGGTGGATTCATTTTCGGTTCAGAATTAAAAGCGGTACTCGCTCATCAAGATGTATCACCTACGATTTCAACAAAAGGATTGGCTGAATTATTAAGTGTTGGGCCATCAAGAAAGCCGGGTTCTGGCGTTTTTGATCAGGTTAATGAATTAAGACCAGCCCATGCACTAACCTTGTCTCGTCAAGGACTTCGCATATGGCGATACTGGAACGTCAAAAGTGAAAAACATACAGATAATTTAGAAGAAACCGCTGAAAAAGTTCGCTTTCTCGTAACCGATGCTGTAGAACGACAACTTGTATCAGACGTTCCCCTCTGTACATTTTTGTCAGGGGGCGTTGACTCTAGTGCCATCACCGCTATCGCAGCCAATCGTTACAAACAAGATGGAAAAGGTTCTCTTCATACTTATTCCATAGACTATGAAGGCAATGACACCCATTTTGAAGCGAGTGATTTCCAACCGAATGATGATACGCCATGGATTAATAAGATGGTTGAAACATGCGGGACCATTCACCACTCTTCCATCATTACACAGGATCAGCTCATTCATGAATTGACTGAGGCTGTTCATGTTCGAGATTTACCTGGAATGGCCGATGTGGACTCTTCTTTACTTTGGTTTTGTCGTGAAATCAAACATGATTTCACAGTAGGACTTTCTGGAGAATGTGCCGATGAAATTTTTGGAGGTTATCCTTGGTTTCATCAACACGCGGATTTATTTGGAAAAGGATTTCCGTGGATACGGTCTACCACTGAGCGCACTTCTTTATTGAAGGATGTTTGGCGACAAAAATTGAACCTTGAGGATTTTGCTCTTCAAGCCTATACAGAAACGGTTTCCGAAACCCCTAGACTTGACGGAGAATCCGAAATCGATGCGAAACGACGAGAACTGTTTTATTTAAATACGACCTGGTTTATGACAACATTGCTTGACCGAAAAGACCGTATGAGTATGGGGGCAAGTCTTGAGGTTCGCGTTCCATTTGCTGACCATCGTT
>JBEVEQ010000053.1:0-9680 GCA_040512715.1 Paenisporosarcina sp.
ATTAGACCCATCGGCATTCCATTTATTACCGACTTTTGTAGCAAGTATGACTTGATCTCGCAATCCTTTTAATGAGTGACCGACAACTTCTTCATTCTTTCCACGATCGTATAAATCTGCCGTATCGAAATAGGAAATACCCTGATCAATCGCAGCATCCACTATGTATTTAGCTTCAGCTTTATCTGTAGGTAGCGACATACATCCTAGGCCGATTTCTGATACAAATATTTCACTATTTCCTAATTCTCGTTTCTTCATTGTGCATCCTCCTTATTTCATTCATGGTACAATTACACTAATCATTAGTAAAACAGAAAGGATGATCATATGAAAAAATATGAAGAAAAAACAATTACCTCTACACCAATATACGATGGAAAAGTGATTTCCTTACGAATAGATGAAGTTACACTACCAAATGGGAAAACCTCTAAAAGAGAACTCATTAAACATCCGGGTGCAGTTGCCATTATTCCCATAACGAATGAGGGTGAAATCCTTTTAGTTCATCAATATAGAAAAGCACTTGAACGTTCTATTATTGAAACTCCAGCTGGTAAATTGGAGCCCGGCGAATCTCCAAAGGTTACCGCACGACGAGAATTAGAAGAGGAGACAGGATACGGTTGCCATAGCTTAACGTATATTCAAAGCTTTGCTACTTCACCAGGATTTGCAGATGAGATTATTCATCTTTATGTAGCTGAAGAGTTGTATATCCTTGACGAAAAAGCACAGCTTGACGATGACGAATTCCTAGATGTTCTACCGACATCCATCGAAGATGCAGAAAAAATGATGGCGAATGGTGAAATCTATGATGCCAAAACTGCATTTAGTATATTGTGGACAAAAGAATATTTACGAAATAGATGAATGAGATAGGTTAGGACATGCATACATTACTCTATCGAGAAAGGTAGGTGGGTAATGTTGAACCGGTCTTTTCCTCTATTTTATTTGCTAGGATTATTGGTTGTTGGTTATCTAGGTGGGCTGTGGTTGTTTTCACATATGCCAAATGAGCAAGTGAATGCATTGATAAAGTGGATGGATCCTAGAATTTTGGATGAAGCGGTACCAAGTATATTATCGTCAATACTTCCTCAAGTAATATCCATTTTCCTTCTATTATTGTTTGCGACTCATTTAATCTTAAGGTATATAATTTTGTTAATTGGTACGATGAGATCGGTATTTTGGGGAATATGTTCGGGTTACTTAATAGCACAAGAGACTGAATTTTGGTCCTATGCGTTATGGTGGTTCCCATTTCAATTGATTTACTGTTCGCTTTTACTTTTGATTGGATACTTGATGGTGCCCCCACATGGGCTGAATCCTCGAATCACAAATCAAAGGCTAAAGGTGATTGCCGTATTGAGTTGCATTTACTTGTTGATTATCGGAATTGAACTATTTGTCCTTCCCTACATTCACGTATTATAATTACTATTAAATTATAGTAATTATCATTATAATCTATTAGCCTTTCTCTATCTTGAAAAAAGAAAGGCTAATTTGGTATAATGAAAGAAGTTTGAGGGGGGCGTCACATGGAAAGCCGTATTGACCGTATTAAGAAGCAACTTCATGGTGCGAGCTATAAACTGACGCCACAACGTGAAGCGACAGTTAGAGTGTTATTAGAAAATGAAGAAGACCATTTAAGCGCTGAAGATGTTTACCTTCTAGTTAAAAACAAAGCACCAGATATCGGTCTAGCTACTGTGTATCGTACATTAGAATTATTAACTGAGCTAAAAGTAGTCGATAAAATCAATTTCGGTGATGGTGTATCCAGATATGATTTAAGACAAGAGGGTGCAGCACATTTTCATCATCACTTAGTGTGCATAGAATGTGGTGCTGTTGATGAGATTCAAGAGGATTTACTTGAAGATGTAGAAGAGATTGTAGAAAAACGGTGGAACTTCCAAATTAAGGATCATCGCTTAACATTTCATGGAATATGCTGGAGATGTCATGATGATGAAAAAACGCAATTACCAGAAGAAGAGTAACCGAGGATAGCTGCTAGCTGTCCTTTTTTCGTTTTAGGAGGTATATAAATGACAACCAATATGACCGATTCAATCCAAGATTATTTGCATTTCTTAAGAGTAGAAAAACAATTGGCACAAAATACGCTTGTTTCTTATGAAAAAGATTTAAAGTCGTACATACTAGATCTGTCAGAGTCGCAACAACTCAAGTCTCTTCAGGATGTTGAGAGAATTCATATACTGGCTCATTTACAAAATCTGAAGTCAGCTGGTCATTCTGCTAGGACACTGGCAAGACATATATCCTCTATACGTTCTTTTCATCAATTTTTACTTAGAGAGAAAGTTTCTACAGGCGATCCAACTGTTCATTTAGAAATGCCACAGCAAGATCGAACACTTCCAAAAGTTCTTTCAATTGAAGAAATCGAAGAATTATTGGAAGCACCTGATCGTAGCAAACCACAAGGCTTGAGAGATAGAGCAATGTTAGAGCTTTTGTACGCAAGCGGTATGCGAATTAGTGAATGTATTTCACTCTCAATTGAAGATATTCATTTAACAATGGGGTTCGTTCGATGTTATGGAAAGGGTGGAAAAGAACGAATCATTCCACTTGGTCGGACCGCATTAGGTGCTTGTGAAGAATATTTAAGAGAAGGTAGACCAAAACTAGCAAATAAAGAAATTAAAACGGACGCTCTTTTCATTAATCAACGCGGTAAAGTCTTAACAAGACAAGGTTTTTGGAAATTGTTAAAAGAACATGCGTTAAAAGCAGGCATTAAAAACGAAATCACACCGCATACATTACGCCACTCATTTGCTACTCATCTAATCGAAAATGGAGCGGATTTAAGAGCAGTTCAAGAAATGCTGGGACATGCGGACATTTCGACGACACAAATTTATACGCATGTTAGTAAAACTCGTCTTAAAGAAGTATACAAACAATTTCATCCTAGAGCTTAATTTCTTTTAACTTGTCAGAAGTCTGACGTGTAAATTTACCTTAGTTTTGTTAATATACAAATATAAGCTTGAAGGAGGATTTACATGGACAATCAAACATTTAAACGCATACATTTAGTCGTAATGGATTCAGTAGGAATCGGAGAAGCGCCAGATGCGAAAAACTTTGGAGATGAAGGTTCAGATACATTAGGACATATTGCAGATCGTATGGGTGGGCTTAAAATGCCTAATATTGAGAAAATGGGTCTATCAAATATTAGACCGGTTAAAGGAATTGCCCCAGTCGAAAAACCGACTTCTTATTTTGGGAAGTTACAAGAAGCGTCAGTAGGTAAAGATACAATGACAGGGCATTGGGAGATTATGGGACTTAATATTGATAAGCCTTTTAAAGTTTATCCCAATGGCTTTCCTCAAGAATTAATTCAAGCATTAGAAGAAAAAACAGGTCGTAAAGTGATTGGGAATAAACCAGCTAGCGGTACGGAGATTTTAGACGAACTTGGTGAAGAGCATATGAAAACAGGTGCGATTATCGTTTATACATCAGCTGATCCTGTGCTGCAAATTGCTGCGCATGAAGAAATCGTTCCTTTAGAAGAACTTTATCAAATATGTGAAATTGCTCGTGAATTGACGCTATCACCTGAGTTTTTAGTGGGTCGAATCATTGCACGTCCATTTTTAGGAGAACCAGGTAATTTCAAACGAACAACTAATCGTCATGACTACGCGCTAAAACCATTTGAACGCACGGTTATGAACGAACTTCAAGACGCCAATTATGATGTCATTGCAATCGGTAAAATTGCCGATATTTATAATGGTGAAGGTGTAACAGAATCATTACGAACAAAAGACAATATGGATGGAATGGACAAATTAAATGAAGTTGTTCGAAAACCATTCCATGGAATTAGTTTCCTGAACTTAGTTGATTTTGATGCACTTTATGGACATCGTCGTGACCCTATTGGGTACGGTGATGCATTAGAAGCATTTGATGCGAGACTTCCTGAAGTTATTGAAGCATTAACAAATGATGATTTGTTAATAATTACTGCAGATCATGGAAATGATCCAACATTTGAAGGAACTGATCATACTCGAGAATTTGTACCAGTATTAGCTTACTCACCAAGATTTTCTGGCGGAACAGAACTTCCATCAAGTAAAACGTTCGCTGATATCGGTGCAACCATTGCAGAAAACTTCCAAGTGACCTTGCCGAAATTCGGTCGTAGTTTTCTTTCTTATTTAAAATAAAGTCTCTGTTAAATGTCATTGTTGTTTTTTACTATTTAAGGATATGAAGTAAAACAGCGGAAACTCCTATGGGAAAGTGAGACAGTCGAGACCCCCCGGATGCACAAAGGAACGAAGGCTAAGAACGCCTCATCGCGAGGCAACGCCTTCGTGACAAAAATCCTGTTGGCCCGAGGAGGCTCGTCCTAGGAACACGTAGCTGTTTTGCGGAATATAATCAACAGCAACATTTAAAAGAGCTATAAAAGAGGATAGGTGATCATTCATGAGAATGGTGGATATTATTGAAAAGAAAAGAGATGGATCCGCATTAACAAATGAAGAAATTCGTTTTTTCGTTAATCAATATACAAAAGGTGAAATACCTGATTATCAAGTTAGTGCATTGTTAATGGCTATATATTTTCAAGATATGAATGATCAAGAACGAGCAGATCTAACAATAGCTATGGTGGAATCTGGTGACCAAATTCGATTAACTGATATCGAAGGTATAAAAGTAGACAAACATTCCACCGGGGGTGTTGGCGACACGACGACGCTTGTACTCGGACCATTAGTAGCTGCTTGCGGTGTTCCCGTTGCAAAAATGAGTGGTCGTGGACTAGGTCATACGGGTGGAACTATTGATAAATTAGAAGCCATAGAAGGTTTCCATGTTGAGTTAACGACAGAACAATTTACTGAACAGGTAAATGAGTTTAAACTAGCGGTTATTGGTCAAAGTGGTAACCTTACACCTGCGGATAAAAAGCTGTATGCTTTACGAGATGTTACAGGTACTGTGAATAGCATTCCATTAATCGCTAGTTCGATTATGAGTAAAAAGATAGCTGCAGGTGCAGATGCAATCGTTTTAGATGTTAAAACAGGCGAAGGCGCATTTATGAAAACTGTAGAAGATTCGAGAGCTTTAGCGAAAGCGATGGTCCAAATCGGAAACAATGTTGGTAGACAGACCATGGCAATTATCTCAGATATGAGTCAACCTCTTGGCTATGCTATAGGTAATGCTCTAGAGGTTAAAGAAGCCATTGATACCCTGCATGGAAAAGGTCCTGCAGACCTAACAGAACTTTGTCTAGTTCTTGGAAGTCAAATGGTTGTTGTTGGAGGGAAAGCAAGAGATTTAGATGAAGCGAGACAAATGCTTCTTGAAGTAATAGAAAATGGAAAGGCTTTAGAAGTTTTTAAAGACTTTATTAAAGCTCAAGGCGGTAATCCAGCGGTAGTGGATCAGCCAGAATTACTTCCGCAAGCCTCATTTACTTTTGAGGTCCCTTCGAAAGAAAGTGGATATGTTTCATTCATTGAAGCAGATGAAGTTGGAACTGCAGCTATGCTATTAGGTGCGGGTAGAGCTACAAAAGAATCTGAAATTGATTTAGCAGTGGGAATTGTCCTTCATAAAAAAGTTGGGGATTCAGTAAACACGGGAGAATCACTCGCAACAATTCATGCAAACACAGAAAATGTACAACAAGTTTTAGATATTTTGCATGCACATATTGAGTTCTCTAGTGAGCCTGTTACGCCTCCAAATTTAATCGAAGAAATTATTACAGAATAAATTAAGGCTGTGTTAAACGAAATTGTTGTTAGGTAGGGATTCTGCAAACAAACATCTGCTCCTACATCGTTTCGCTAGCTTCGTCGCAAAGAAAAGGTTCAAACAATTGACCCTATTCTTTCCTGCGAAATAACGGACAGGCAAGACCCCGCAGTGAGAATAAAGGAACAAAGGTTAAGGACGCCACTTCGTGTGGCAACGCCTTCGTGAACATCCTGAGGAGGCTTGTCAGTTCGTCCGCGGAAAGGGAGCAATTTCCTCTTTTAATTGTAAAGAATCCATAGGAAAAGTTAACAAAGAACAAATTAAAAACCAAGACATTCTTTTGAAAAAAAAGAATGTCTTTTTTTATGTTTTGATTGTTTAAATGTAAGAAAGATTTTCCATACTGAGAGTGATGGCATGTGCATGATTTGTCGATAATTAGGATGTTTATTCTTTATTTGTCAACGTAAAGGAATAGTGTATCTTCACCTCGAATACACACGGAAAGGAGGATGAGAAATGAAACATCAACTGTTATTTGTAGAAGACGGCATCGCCATTATCCGGTTAAGAGGTGAATTGGATCATCATGCGACACAACTAATTCGTGAAGAAATATCACAATCTTTATACAGAGGAAAATTAAGGGCAATTATATGGAATTTACAAGAATTACATTTCATGGACAGCTCGGGGATAGGTTTAATATTAGGAAGAATGAGAGATTTTGTTCCTACTAATGGTCAAACAGTCATATTGCATCCATCTGAAACTATGAAAAAAATCTTTCAGTATTCCGGTTTAGGTTCATATGTTTGGGAAACAACAGAACAAGAAACTATTGATGCGTTAGGGGGGATTTTAAATGGACAATGAAATGACGCTTTCGTTTATTGCCATTAGTGAAAATGAGGGCTTGGCGCGAATGGTCATGACCAGTTTTATCGCATCGCTAGACCCAACGATTGATGAGCTTGCCGAGTTTAAAACCATTGTCTCGGAAGCTGTAACAAACGCAATCATACACGGGTACGAAGAGGACGCTCAAGGTATTATCACAATTCGAGCGAAGCGAGATGGACGAAAAGTAACGATGACCATCAGTGATGAAGGTCGTGGAATCTCCGATCTTGAACAAGCCATGGAACCTCTGTTTACAACAAAACCAGAGAGAGAACGTTCAGGAATGGGTTTCACCATTATGGAAAGTTTTTCAGATCATTTGTCCGTATGGTCAGAACCTCAGAAAGGAACTGCGATTACCTTTTCGAAAGATTTTTCACCCATTCATTCTAAAATCACGATGGGTGAACGATGACAGCCCCGATTGAACAACAACCCGTGTTGTTGACACAGGAGAAAATGAGAGAGCTTATTTATGCATCACAACAAGGAGACAAATTAGCAAGACAAACAATGGTTGAAGGAAATACACGCCTTGTTTGGTCAATCGTGCAAAGATTTGCTTCGCGGGGAGCCGATTTAGAAGATTTGTTTCAAATTGGATGTATCGGATTAATGAAATCTGTAGATAAGTTCGATTTATCGTATGAAGTGAAATTTTCAACCTATGCTGTCCCAATGATCATAGGAGAAATTCAACGATTTTTAAGAGACGATGGAATGGTAAAGGTAAGCCGCTCCATTCGTGAATTAAGTTTCAAAATACGTCATGCTACCGATGACTTTATCAGACAGCATGAAAGACAACCAACATTGACAGAGCTTGCTGAGACACTAGAAGTGACGATGGATGAAATCGTTTTAGCTTCTGATGCTTTAAGGGATCCGGCCTCTTTGCATGAGCAATTATTTGAAAGTGAAGGCGATGCCTTAACTTTGATGGATCAAGTAAGAGACGAGAGATCAGAGCGCTCGTTTGATCACATTCCTCTTCGAGATATTATTTCAAAGTTAGGGAAACGCGAACAAATGATCATTTACTTGCGTTATTACTTAGATTGCACACAAAGTGATATTGCGGAAAGGTTAGGAATCTCACAAGTCCAAGTGTCAAGATTAGAAAAGAAAATATTGACACAACTTAAGAGTTGGTTGTTACCAAAACAGACAACTGCAAAGGATGAATTCCGATAAACCAGTCGCTATTTACAAATATTGATGATGCAAAAAACTTTGTAAAGGAAAAATTTGGTGATAATGAGAGCTTTGATGTAGGTATTAAGGACATGCATATATGGTCGATGCCTACATTATTGGTTTATATGAACGGTTTAATCGATGCAATTATGTTAACTCAATTACTTACGTTGACGCAGCCGACGGCAAACCAGTTGAGAAGAAAAGATGAGTTAAACGAGTTAGAAGCAATGAACACTTGTTTTCCATTCCATTCAGTGACGGTTTACGATTCAAAGGATGCATGGACATCATCTATTTTAAGCGGACAATTAGGAATCGTGACATCAAAGGGATATGTTTTTACTATTGATGTTCGATCCTATCCTGGAAGACAGCCTGAAGAACCAGATAATGAAAAAGTCATTCGTGGTGCAAGAGATGGATTCACCGAAAATATTTTGCAAAATACAGCTTTGATACGAAGACGTATTCGCGATGTTTCGTTGAGATTTGAGCTAACAAAAGTTTCAAAAAGAGGTCAGACAGATATAGCCATCGCTTATATTAAAGGCTTAGCGAGTAACGAGCATTTAAATTATTTAAGGAAACGTTTGAAAGAGATTCATCACGATGGTATGACAATGGCGGATAAATCTTTAGAGGAATGGCTCTTTAAACAAAAATTTCATCCAGTTCCTTTTGTGAGATATACGGAGCGGGCAGATACTTGTGCGGCACATTTGCTAGAGGGGCATATAGCAATCATCGTCGATACTTCACCATCAGCCATACTAGTACCGACAACCATTTTTCATCATTTACAACATGCAGAAGAATATCGACAAGCACCACTTATTGGAACGTTCGTTCGACTATCCCGTATGGCAGGATTCTTGTTAAGTTTAACGTTTTTACCTTTTTGGTATTTAATGGTGAAAGAGTCAAAACACTTACCAGATTTTCTATCGTTTATAGGACCGAAAGAAATGGCGGAAGTCCCTTTGTTTTTACAATTAGTTTTTGCGGATCTTGGGCTAGAATTTTTAAGGTTAGCAGCTATTCATACACCTACGCCTTTGTCTACTGCAATGGGATTAGTTGCAGCCATCATCATCGGTCAAATTGCCATTGATGTTGGATTATTTATTCCCGAAGTCGTTCTTTACACAGCAATTGCGGCAATCTTTACGTTTGCCATTCCATCCTATGAGTTAAGTGTTGCAACCAAGATTTTTAGAAACTTGTTATTAATTGCAACTGCCATATTTGGTGGTCCGGGTTACTTTGTAGGTCTGCTCCTTTTATTTGTGTACATGACTTCAATAAAACCAATGGGAGTTCCATATTTATGGCCACTAGTTCCATTTTTCCCGAAAGCTTTAAGTAGAATTTGGGTTAGGTATCCGATGTCATCAAGTGCTTTAAGACCATTTATTGTTCAGTCGCCAAATCGTAAAAGATCATAATCCATCCATTGCATCTAAGTCTTTTCCTGTGGTAAGGTTCATATATTGAAAAATTACCAGGAGAGATGAAGATGCATTTATATGGAACACAAAAGATAAATGATTCTGGAACGTTAGAAATTGGACAAGTAGACACTATTAAACTTGCTAAATTATATGGTACTCCCTTATTTGTGTATGACACTGCTTTAATTCGTGAAAGAGCTAGAGCATTTATACAAACATTTGAAAAAGCGAATGTTAAAGCAGAAGTAGCTTTCGCAAGTAAAGCCTTTTCAAGTATCGCCATGTATCAACTTGCTGCTGAAGAAAAATTATCTTTGGATG
>JBEVEQ010000056.1:0-27188 GCA_040512715.1 Paenisporosarcina sp.
GCTCCCTGTCGTCTGATACCCCCCTGGGGTATATCCACCTGTGATACTCCGTGTTCCGCCACTCTTTTGTATCATCTTGCTTCACTAACGTATGCAATTCATCTGAAAGTGAAAATAAATCAGCACCGATAAGCGTATCGAACTCAAGTTCACGGGTCATATAAGGATTTGCCCATTCTATGATGAATTGATCGTTGATTAAGATAATCCCTATCGGCATCTCTAAAAGAGCTTCTTCTCCTACTCGTTTCATCCTAAAGGATAGTGTCTCAAGATGCTTTTCTGTTTCTAAATAAGATTGTTTTTCCGTATGCCAAGCTGCATAGGTGGCTGCCCCAAAAGCAACAGCAAAGAGAATACCAGCCCAAACATACCAAAACATGAGCATCAGAGCGCCAACTACACCGATGAATGATAAAACAACTAACGGATATCGTAGAGGTCGTTTTCTAAAAAATGCCGCCATCGACTCAGCTCCTTACTTTCTGTTCATGTCTTTCATGAATGAACGAATATTAAATCCTAAGTCTAGTACGCCTAATAATAAGACGAATGACTGAAGTGGAAAAGCCAAAATGGTCGCTACAACCGCGGCCGATTTCGGCCATTTTTGTTCATGAATATAAAAATGAATTAACGAAATCCCTTGTAAAAGCAATAAGAGTCGAAGAACAATTGTTGCATTTGCAAACACCATAAATGCAAACGTTCCCTTTTCAAGTTCAACAAATATCGTGACAATTAATACGACTAAATAATACCATAGAACAGCTTTAGGTAATCGCATCTCTCTAAATGGAGGGAATTTAGGAACATCTACTCCAAGACGTTTTAAAACGGGTAGATTCACTATTAGGATTATCAAAGCTGAGACAAAAATAGTAATAATAATGATGGAAGGCAACACGATTTCTAACATAGAGAGTGTTTCTTCTACCAGTTTGTTATATCCCTCTGGCAACGTACCATAACGCTCGAGCATGGCGCCCGACTGTTCATACGATTCTCTTAACAAAACTAAAAACTCTTCTATCGGATTAACTCCCAACAATATAACCGCTATCACATATTGAACAACCGTAGAAAATAAAAACATCATTCCTGATGCAATAAATAAATACAATTTACTTTTCTTTCTACGAATCGAATCTCCAATAATAAAACCTAATGGAGCATGAATAAAAGCAAGTGGTAATGCTAGTAGTCCTCCTACAAAAAAGGACATACCAATACTAATCACTGTCACTAAAATGGCAGCATTACGATTGAATTTAACACTGTACCAAATAATTGGAAGTGCGATAAATAATGTAGTAACAATATTGAGGATTGGTACATAAAAAGAAACTGCCAACAAAATCGTAAAGAGTGCAATCATCATTGCCCCCAATGTTAGCCGTTTCGTTTGTTCATTCGGCATGCAAAAACCTTCCTAACTAATAATCATTTATCTCTCCATTGTATCATGTCGCACAAGATGCAACAAAAGTTCGAAACGACTGTTAAACAAAGACTATGTCACACGCCGGTTTATCATGTTTTTATACGTTTTAGATGAGGACTTTATAGACATTTAAAACTAAGCAGTTCACTAAAATTCGTGAATTTTTTTGGAAATACCTAGACAGACAAGACCCTGAGTAATGAAAATAACTTGGTGCTCGTCCGCGAAAGGGCACGATATTACCTGTCTTTATTTATAAAAGTAAAAAAAGAGGATGCCCAGTCACTCAGTTTACACTGAACGTCTCGACATCCCCTTGATGATTAGACTTTGAAACGATCTACCGCTTCTTGTAGTTGCTCACCTAAACGAGTTAAGTGTTCAGCAGATTCTGAAACAGTTTGAACAGCTCGAAGTTGCTCATCCGTAGATGCACTTACTTCTTCAGCTGCAGCAGCTGTTTCTTCAGACATAGCGGCCATTTCTTGAATCACTTTCACCACTTCATCCTTACTACCCGCCACTTGTTCAATTTCTTTAACAATCGATACAATGGCATCTTGCATTTGAGAAACAAAACTTGATATTTGGGCGAAAATTTTACTTGTTTCATCTACTACTTCTGATTGTTGAGTGAAAATATCATTCGTTTTACTCATTTCAGTAATAGCTGATCGTGAACCTTCTTGAATAAGTTGTATGGTTTTCTTCACTTCATCCGTAGCTTGAACCGATTGCTCAGCTAATTTACGCACCTCATCAGCTACTACAGCAAATCCTCTACCATGTTCACCAGCACGTGCAGCTTCGATACTTGCGTTCAGTGCTAATAAATTGGTTTGATTAGAAATCTCAGTAATTGTCGACATGACTGTTTCGATTGTTTGAACTTTATCGCCAAGTCCATTAATCACTACTTGCATGGATGAGATGGAGCTACTAGACGATTGATGGAAGTCTTGAAGTTTCTCCATTTGTGTTAATCCATTTTTATTCATTTCTTCTGCTCGAGATGCCATTTTCGACATTTCTTGTGTTTGGTCTGCCGCTTGATTAATTTGCGTACTTAAATCATTTGAGCGCTGGTTCGCAGCCTCTGCTTCTTCAGCTGATCGTGTGGCACCGACTGCAATTTCATTTGCTGCTAGAGCAACTTGTTCGCCTGACGCATTCGTTTCTTCTGCTACAGCAGATAAACCTTCAGCTGATTCACGTACGTTCATTACAGATGATTGTACGACTTGCAATATATTATGAAGCTTAGACACCATGATATTCAATTGATCGCCTAATTCACCAATTTCATCTTTTGCTTTCACATTTGCTCGAACATCTAGACGGCCAGCAGCTACTTCACTCACTACATCACGAATGTGTAAAATCGGTTTACTAAATCGGTTTGAAATAAAGTACATGAGAACAATGACAATTAATAAGGTAATTAAACCTGTAAGTAATAAACTAAAGATAATATCATTAGATGCTTGTGCAATGACAGTTTGATCATAAATAGCCCCGATAATCCATCCTGTACTTGGTACTTTTTCATAAATAAATAAGTACTCTTTCCCGCCTTGTTTATAAGGTACTACTCCACTTTCATCTGCTGACCCTAACGTTAGTTCAGCATATGGTTCTGCTGATAGGTCTTCCCCTTTTTTGTCAGGGTGAATAATACCAAGACCGTTCGCTGACAACATAACCGGATAGCCTTCATATCCTAGGTTAACAGCACTAAGTTGGTTCGTTAAATCTTCTAATTTCACATCTACACCTGCTACACCATTTGAATAACCTTTTGATGCAGTGATGACATATTCATTTGTAGCTACATCGATATACGGTTCACTCCAATGAACTTTAGAGGAATCGTCTGATGCTAGTTTGTACCATTCACGAGTACGTGCATCAAAATCAGCTGGTAAGTCTACATTTGGGACAATATAAATCGTTTGATTGGCTAAAGCTACATAGACAGATGTTGCTTCTTTATATGTATCTAAATAGGAGGACAATTGATTATTTAATCGAGTTGTCGTTGCACTTAATTCAGGATTACTTTGATCACCATCGGCTGTTAAATCAGCAGCTGAAAATTCTTCAACTGTTTCATTAAAAGACAACTGCTCAATCCCACTGGCAATTCGATATAAATATTGCTCTGAATTATTAGAAAGCTCACTAACAATCGCTTTTGATTGTTGCTCAACATCTTTTTCATTTTTTTCTTTTAATTGGTATGACGCGATCCCAAGTAAACTTGCAAAAGCTAAGATTAATGTAATAGCCATTGTTGCAATTAACTTCGTTCGAATATTTTGAAATGCTTTCATAATCCCACCCCTTTTCCTATATGTTTTTCAATTGAATTTACGATGTTATATCGACCAATTTTCGATTTTTTTCAACAAATTTCGACAAAATACATCTGTATACCTAAGTAATATGAAGGGATTGTTATTTTACATAATTCATAGGACAATTAATACATAAGAAAGTGATTGTATATAAGCATTTTTAAATTCGACGGATAATTAATCCTATATTCCAATATGACTATTACTCATGATTCTGTACCAAAACATAGACTAATTTAAACGTTAAATAGAGGTGCCCTGTATCTCCAAAATGGTTTTAAGGTACATTTTTCTTTTCTGATTTCCGTAAACTTATCCTTTTTGAACAAACAAAAAACCCTTTAAGTCATATTGACCTAAAGGGTTCTGAACCGATTTATCTCTCCTCAGAAGAGAATGGAAGTAATGCCATGATACGTGATAATTTAATTGCTGAAGTTAACTTGCGTTGGTATTTCGCGCTTGTTCCAGTAACTCGACGTGGAAGAATTTTTCCGCGTTCTGATACGAACTTCTTAAGCAAATCAACATCTTTATAGTCGATATGCGTAATATTGTTAGACGTGAAATAACAAACCTTTTTGCGTCTTTTGCCTCCGCGACGTGGTGCCATATCGTTTCGCCTCCTTAGTATTTGGTTTTATTTGGGTGTGTATAAAAGATATTAACTAGTTATCTTAGAATGGTAAATCGTCGTCTGAAACTTCGATTGGACCGCTTCCACTAGAGAATGGATCTTCATCTACACGTGTATAGTTTTGCTGATTTGGTGATTGATTCTGTTGATTTGAAGAATATTGATTGTTTTGATTTGAACCGCCACCGTAAGGTTGTCCTTGCTGTGGTCGATCTCCACCAGAGCTATTGCGTGGTTCAAGGAATTGAACACTATCAGCTACAACTTCTGTCGTGTAAACACGCTTTCCATCTGTGCCTTCATAGCTCCCCGTTTGAATACGCCCTTCAACACCTGCTAAGCTTCCTTTTTTCAAGAAGTTCGCTGTGTTTTCAGCGGGTTTTCTCCAAACAGTACAGTTAATAAAATCCGCTTCTTTTTCACCTTGTTGGTTAGAGAATGAACGATTTACAGCTAGTGTAAAACGTGCAACTGCTACGCCACTTGGTGTATAACGAAGCTCCGGATCTTTTGTCAGTCTTCCGACTAAAACGACTCGGTTAATCATCAGAATCCAACCTCCCTCGTCTGCAAGTTGTATCGAATATTTTCGACATTACATTATTTTTTAGCTTTAACTTTTTTATCTTCAATGCGTACAGCTACGTAACGAATAATATCTTCGTTGATGTTAGCTAAACGGATGAACTCATCAACTGCTTTAGAATCAGCGTTCATTTTCACGATTTGGTAGTAACCTTCGCGAAGATCGTTGATTTCGTAAGCCAAGCGGCGTTTGCCCCACTCTTTTGACTCGATGATTTCAGCACCATTTGAAGTAACGATTTCGTTAAAACGCTCTACTAAAGCTTTTTTCGCATCGTCTTCAATTGTTGGTCGAATGATGTACATTAATTCGTACTTTCTCATCTCTTGACACCTCCTTATGGACTTTGGCCCGGCTGCTTAACAGCAGGACAAGGAGCAAGTAACGTTCATTACTCACATCAATTGATTGTAGCACAAATGGCTTAACGGTGCAAGATGCTATTTCACAAGGTCATCTTGTATACTACTTTTAGGGGGAGATAATATGAACACAACCAATCAACCTACAGAAATAATCGAACTGAATTTACAACGAATTGCTTGGCAAAGTTTTGTGGGTACTGCAATACTAAGTATCTTTATATTTCTTTTAAATGCAGCTCTTCATAAGGAATTTAATATCGACTTATCATTAACTAACCTGATCGTCTTTATGGTGGGTTATATTCTATTAATAGTTCTGCACGAACTATCTCATTTAATTGGTTTTGTTCTGTTTGGAAAGGTTCCGTGGTCTTCTCTTAATTATGGAGTGAACTTAAAATTAGGAATCGCTTACGCAACTACAAATGAACTATTGAGGAATAAAGCGATGAAACGTGTACTTCTTCTACCCTTTTGGACGACAGGTGTATTACCAACAGTCATTGGTTTATGGATGAATCATTCTCTGCTTGTGTTATTAGGTGCTTTTTTAATTGCTGGTGCAATCGGTGACTTTGCCATGTATAAAGAACTTCGGAAGGTTTCTAATGATGCTTTCATTAAGGATGACCCTGAACTCCCGAAATTATATGTATATGAAGACAAGTAAAGCTACCCTTTCTGAAGAAGAGTAGCTTTACTTTTATCTATTGATTGTTTTTCGATATTTTATCCAGTCTCCTGAAGGTATAATTTTCTTCTTCATTCTCTCATCGCATATCGTATATACGACCGTTTCTATTTCTTCTAAACCCATCTTCGCAACGACAATTTCCTTATTGTATAAATCCGTTTGTGAATTTCCGCTGTATCCTTCTAGTTCATCTAATGCCGGCCAAAGATGATCTGGAACCTCATATATTTCTCCAATTACAGTAGAAGACTCGCTTAATTCAACGGCTGGATAGCCACATCCGGAGTCATACAAGACGGCATAAATAGAAGCGCTCTCACAATAACGCGTTGCCCCTTGTAACACATGATGATTGCTCTCGCCTCGACAAAGTGTTCCATATACAAATAACTTCATTTCACAGCCCCCTCCAATGCATCAATATTATGCGGTTGTCCATTATGTATTTAATTAAGATTTAGCGAACCGATTGATTTTCCTAACTTGTTTTTGATTTTGTTACACATTACTGAAAATACCTCGAAGATGCAGACTCCTACAAAGTGATCTTCTATGAGAATATACATAACTTGCACCATTTCGATTCCAAGCTGCTAATGCTGTTTGAAATGGAGGCGGCGACTACAGGGGGATTAGCACGAACTTTAGACCCTGGACTGAGCCTCGCGAGGGAAGCGGCTAAAGCTCGTACCCCCCGGAAAACGTCCGCAGCAATGAAAATCAGCCACTACTATTTGAAAAAAAGGTGTTCCAAAAGTCACTTTTCATGGCTTTTGGAACACCTCCAATTTTATTATTTAAACTTATACGTTAAAACGGAAAAGCATAACATCGCCATCTTGTACGATATATTCTTTTCCTTCTAGACGAACCTTACCCGCTTCCTTAGCAGAAGCCATCGATCCGTTCTCAACTAAATCATCATAAGATACTGTTTCTGCACGAATAAATCCACGTTCGAAATCAGTATGAATAACGCCTGCACATTGAGGTGCTTTCATTCCTTTGCGGAATGTCCATGCGCGTACTTCTTGTACACCTGCAGTAAAGTAAGTAGCTAAACCAAGTAGGTTATAAGATGCCTTAACTAATTGATCAAGACCTGATTCTTTAATACCTAACTCTTCAATGAACATCGCTTTTTCTTCGTCGTCTAATTCAGCCATTTCTTCTTCGATCTTCGCACAAATAACAATTACTTGTGCATTATCCACTTTTGCGAATTCGCGAACTTTTTGAACAAATTCATTCTCATCCGCTTGAGCGATTTCATCTTCAGCTAAGTTCGCTACGTAAAGCATTGGTTTAGCTGTTAACAAATGAAGACCTTTTACTACACGTCGTTCCTCTTCTGTAAACTCTACTGAACGAGCAGGCATTTCTTCTTCGAAAGCATCGCGTAATTTGATTAAAACAGGTTCTTCAACCATTGCATCTTTATCTTTTTGTTTTGCCATTTTTCCAACACGTTGTAATCTTTTTTCAACACTTTCTAAATCCGCTAAAATTAACTCTAAGTTAATGACTTCGATATCAGAAATTGGATCTACTTTACCCGAAACATGTGTGATGTTATCGTCTGCAAAACAACGTACCACTTGGCAAATGGCATCAACTTCACGAATATGAGCCAAGAATTTGTTTCCTAAACCTTCACCCTTACTAGCACCTTTTACAATTCCAGCAATATCAGTGAATTCGAAAGCAGTTGGAACTGTTTTCTTAGGAGAAACAAGCTCCGTTAATTTTTGTAAACGCTCATCAGGTACTTCTACAATCCCAACGTTTGGATCAATCGTACAGAAAGGATAGTTCGCTGCCTCTGCTCCAGCTTTTGTAATTGCATTAAATAATGTGGATTTTCCTACGTTAGGTAATCCGACGATTCCAGCTGTTAACGCCATATTTATTCCCAACCTTTCATGATTCATAAATTTCTCTATATGATAAAACGAATTATAGGTAAGCTTTCTCAAAATGCACTGCTTATGCGTGCAACTCTTCTATTATAGGTTTTTGGTGAATAAAAGTCTATTCTTCATCAGTAGTTGGCTCTGCATGAACCAATACTTTTTTCATCTTCTTCGCAAATTCACGTCGTGGAATCATCACACTGTGTTGGCAACCTTCGCATTTGATTCGAACATCAGCACCCATACGAATAATTTTCCATTCATTTGTTCCGCAAGGATGTTGCTTTTTCATTTCTACAATATCACCAAGTTCAAATGTTTTTTCAATCATCAGATTTTCCCCTTATCTTCTATCTTTACGGGATCACCCGTGCCACCATCAGCAGAACCAGCTTTCTTCTGATACATCACCATTTTCGGATAAGGAATTTCAATTCCATGTTCATCCATAAATATTTTCAGGTCGCGTCTGATGATTCGTGAAATCGCAAAATGTTGCATCGGTTTTGTTTCAGCCGTAATTCGTAAAACTACTTCAGAAGCTGCCAGGTTTTGTACACCTAATAATTCAGGCGTTTTAACTAATTGTTCATATTTAGCAGGCAACGCCGCTAAGAAATCTCGAATCAGTTCTTCTGCTTTAGGAATATCCGCCTCATATGCCATGCTGACATCCACGATCGCAATTGAATTATTAAGCGAGAAATTGACTACTTCAATAATCGTTCCGTTTGGGAAAATATGAATTTCACCATTCAAGCCTTTTAATTTTGTCGTACGTAAACCAATTTCTTGTACCGTACCTTCTGATTGACCGATTCGTACATAATCCCCTACTGAAAACTGATCTTCAAATATGATGAAAAACCCAGTAATCACATCACGAACTAAATTTTGCGCACCAAACCCTATGGCTAGTCCTAACACACCCGCACCAGCAATCAAACCTGCCACATTAATTCCTACAGCGGATAAAATCGCTAAAATGGCTGCAAAATACACAACATATGCAAGCACATTTTCAAGCAACTTGAGCATAGTATTTTGTCGTCGCTCTGAGTAGCGCAAAGGTGTCTTCATTCGAACGATAAATACTTGACGAATGATTATTTTCCCGACCTTCACGACGATTGCTGCTAATATTATGACAAATATAATCTTAAATGTGGCAAGTCCTGCATTAATCCAAGTCTCTTCTGTCAGAAGTTTGGTTTCAATTTGATTAATCATTTTTGTTAATCCCATTCAATCAACCATCCTTTGAATAAAACTCGTTCCTCCCACGTATACTGAGAAAAAAAGAGAGTGAGTTTATAAATATGCTATTAAACACTTCCCCTAAAGGACAAGAGTTATTTTCTCATAAAGATGTAGGTGCCGCTTGGCAATTAAGCTCACTTTTACTGAAAAGCATCCCTTTTGATCAAGCAAACCTCACTTTTTGTTGCATTGGCACTGACCGCTCTACTGGTGATACATTAGGTCCTCTAATTGGCACCTGGTTAAGTGATCACTCAACGTTTCCGTATGAGGTTATTGGAACACTCGAAAATCCTTTACACGCTTTAAACTTAAGCGAAACATCAGATAACATACAAAGTCGCCCAGATGTACCTTTTGTGGTTGCCATCGATGCGTGCTTAGGGCAATTAGACCGTATTGGTTATATTCTAGTTGAAGACGGCCCTCTTTTTCCAGGAAAAGCGGTTAAAAAAGAGCTTCCCCCTATTGGAGACCTTTCGATTAAAGGAATCGTCAATGTCAGTGGTTTTATGGAATATACCGTTCTACAAAATACCCGGCTACAAGTTCCATATAAAATGGGGAAAGTAATTGTCCGCGCTTTATTACTCGCTTGGCAAAGGCACCAACTGAAAGTAATAAGCAATCGTGACGACGATAGCAACAACGAGTATGCCTGGAAGTAAATTAGCTACTCTTATCTTCGTCAAACCAATCATATTTAAACCTATGGCAACAATCATAATTCCTCCAGTAGCTGTCATCTCTTGAATAAAAAGAGCTAACGCTTCTTCTGGTATGACTCGACTTATTTGAGTTGCAAATAAGGCAATGGTTCCTTGATAAAGAAAGACAGGTATTGCTGATAGCATGACGCCTATTCCCAAGGTTGTAGCTAATATGATTGAAGTGAATCCATCTATCAGTCCTTTAACGATTAATAAATCATGATCATTCCTCAATCCGCTATCCAGTGAACCAATAACGGCCATTGACCCGATGACAAAAATCAAAGTGGCTGAGACAAACCCCTGAGCAATACTAATATTTTCACCTTTAGCATTTTTTCCTGCTTTTAATTCTAACCAATGACCAAACCTGTTTAATTGTTTATCTAAGTCAATCCATTCGCCTATTACGGCACCTAATACTAAACTGATGATCACAATTAAAAATTGACCACTTTCAAATCCCATTTGTAAACCAATTACGGTAACTGCAAGTCCTATTGCATACATTACAGTTTGTTTCATGTTTTCTGGGATGTTTTTCAATAAACGTCCTATAACAGTACCTATTACAATAAGCAGTGCATTAATCACTGTTCCCAATAAAACCATCTTTGTTCCCCGCTTCAGTTAAAAATAGAACCTATTCTCTCAATAATGAGTGAATAGGTAGCACAGATTAATCTTCTAATAGTTCTAATATTCTTTCTAAATCATCTTCAGAGAAAAATTCGATTTCGATTTTTCCTTTATTTTTTGTTTTCTTTATTGTTACGGTAGTCCCAAAATATTCACGAAGTTGAGACTCTTTTTCTTCAATAAAGATATCCTTCTTTTCTCCAGTTGTTTCACGTGAAACATCGTCATTCATTTTTTGGACTAGTGATTCTAATTGTCTAACATTTAGATTTTCTTTCATTACTTTATCGGAAATGATAGGAATTAGTTTTTTTCGTTTTATTCCAAGTAGCGCTCTACCATGGCCCATAGAGAGATTCCCTGCAGATATTTGTTCTCTTACGACTTCTGGTAAGGAAAGCAACCTTATATGATTGGCGATATGTGGACGACTTTTCCCTAAACGAAAAGCTAATTGTTCTTGTGTTAAATTTAAGCTTTCCATAAGGTTTTGATATGCCTCAGCTTCTTCAATTGGAGTTAAATCTTCACGTTGTAAATTTTCAAGAATGGCAATTTCCATCATCTGTTGATCAGTTAATTCGCGAATTACAACTGGAATTTCTGTTAATCCCGCAATTTTTGACCCTCTAAATCTTCGCTCACCTACTACTATTTCAAAGGATTTACCTTTACGACGAACAATAATTGGTTGTAATATCCCGTGTTCTTTAATGGATTCTGCTAACTCATTCAATGCAGCTTCGTCAAAAATCTTTCTTGGTTGAAATGGATTTACTTTAATTTCTTTTAACGAGATTTTTTCTACTGTTTCCATTTGGTTAATTGATTCACCAGGAAAAAGTGCATTAATTCCTTTACCTAAACCTTTAGACATTACGAATCACTTCCCTCGCCAAATCTAGATATACTTCTGCACCACGTGATTTCGGATCGTAAATAATAATTGGTTCACCATGACTTGGCGCTTCACTTAAACGAACATTACGTGGAATGATTGATTTATAAACTTTGTCTTGGAAGTACTTTTTAACTTCTTCAATTACTTGAATACCTAAGTTTGTTCGAGCATCAAACATAGTTAAGAGTACTCCATCGATTACAAGTTGATTATTTAAGTGTTTTTGCACTAAACGAATCGTACTTAGTAATTGACTTAGTCCCTCAAGGGCATAATATTCGCATTGAACAGGGATTAATATTGCATCTGAAGCTGTCAGAGCATTAATTGTTAAAAGTCCCAGAGAAGGCGGACAATCGATAATAATAAAATCATATTGTTCTTTCACTTCTTGTAAAGACCGTTTAAGTCTTACTTCACGCGAAATGGTAGATACAAGTTCAATTTCAGCACCTGCTAGAGATATCGTTGCAGGAATGATATGTAAATTTTCAACTTTCGTTTCAATAATAACTTTTTTGACATCCACATCATCTATTAACACATCATAAATACATTGTTGGACATCTCCCTTGTTCACTCCAACCCCACTTGTTGCATTCCCTTGGGGATCGATATCCATCAGCAATACTTTTTTACCTAAATACGCTAAGCATGCACTAAGGTTTACTGATGTAGTTGTTTTCCCAACACCGCCTTTTTGATTGGCGATTGCGATGATTCTTCCCACCCTCGCACCTGCTTTCTTCTGTTATATCTACCGATAAGTAGCTCTCTACGGCTAATTAGTTTGTCCGTTATTAAATGAGTATAAGCTGCTTATGTGTGATTTATATGAAATTACCAACTTAAAAGAATGAAACTGACAAATTTTTCAATAAAACTTCATCAAATTTCTTATTTTAGTTCGTTATCTATCATTCTATCAAATTATTCATCTAAATAGGATTATATTATGATTACAAAACAAAAACTCTTACTTTTTACAGTAAGAGTTCACAAGTTTGATTAAATTATGATTTCTTTTTAGGGATTTTCACCGTAATTTGATAGTAATCTTCTAATTCTTCTTCTTCGGTATCCATTTGGATTCCACTTTTAGCTACCATGGCAAACGTCTGTCTTAATGTGTTTAGAGCAATACGAACATCACGACTCACCGCTTTACGCTTTGGTTTGTCTTTTTTTGCTATTCCCTCTTTCACTGGAGGGTTTAAATATTCATCAACACGTTTTTCTAGTTGCTTTACGTTGTAATGTTGCTCTAATGCCTCATTATATATAGCGATCTGTACATCTACTTCTTTAATTGGCATTAAGGCACGTGCGTGACGTTCAGAGATTTCACGTTTTAATATTGACTCTTGGATCGCATTTGGTAACTTAAGTAGTCGGATTTTATTAGCAACAGTGGATTGCCCTTTCCCAAGTCTTTGAGCTAAGGCTTCCTGTGTTAATTCATGTAATTCTAATAATTTCTGATAAGCTAGTGCTTCCTCAATTGCGGTTAATTCTTCACGTTGTAGATTTTCTATAAGTGCTACTGAGGCTGTTTCTTTATCGCTCAAGTTTCGGACAATGGCTGGGACTTCTGACCATTCCAATTTAGTCATAGCTCTGAAACGTCGTTCACCAGCAATGATCTCATACTGGTCATTATCAATTTTCCGTACAACAATTGGCTGAATGACACCATGTGTATGAATTGTCCGCGCTAATTCCTCAATTTTTGAGTCATCAAAAATTGTTCGCGGCTGATACCTATTAGGTATAATTGATGTTAGAGGAATTTTTACTACTTCCTCGTTATATTCGACATTCTGTTTTATTTCAACTTCTTCTTTATCTACATTATTGAAAAAACGTGAAAAAGGACTTTTCATCCTCTTGGCACCACCTTTAAGAAACTCACTACTTAAGTACTATTCGCTATAAACTCCATCAATCCTCTATTAATGTTTCACGTGGAACAAATCATTTATAACGGTGTTTTATTTGGAACACCCGGTTTTCTTGGGTATTTTTTAGGTGTGTTTTTTATTTTATCAAAAACAAATAATGATCTTTCGCTGTTTTCAATCGGTAATAAGAAGGTGAATTCTTCTTTTTTATTAGCACCTAAAGTTGAAATTGCTTTACTAGCATCACTTAATTCATCCTGTGCAGCAGATGCTTTCATCGCTAGGAATTGGCCACCTGTTTTTACTAAAGGAATACATAATTCAGATAACACACTTAGTCTAGCAACAGCTCTTGCAGTTACGATGTCGAATTTTTCTCTATATTTTGGATTTTGTCCAAACTCTTCTGCTCTAGCATGTACGAATTGAACTTCTGATAGTTTCAATTGTTCACTTAAATGGGTAAGAAATTGAATTCTTTTATTTAAAGAATCCACAATCGTTATTTTTAAATTAGGAAAACAAATCTTTAACGGGATGCTCGGGAATCCTGCTCCAGCTCCAACATCACAAATGGAAAGTTGTTTTGTGAAATCTACATAAAAAGCCATGCTGATCGAGTCGTAAAAATGTTTTAAGTATACGGATGGTAGGTCTGTAATAGCAGTTAAATTCATTTTTTCATTCCACTCAACTAAAAGTTCAAAATATAAATTGAATTGTTTTATTTGTTCGTCATTCAATTCGATACCTTTAGCTTTTAAAGCTTCAATAAATTGCTTTTCGTTCATATTGTTCCCCTTCCGTATATAAACAGTGGCTATAAGCTTTAGAGCACATAGCCACTTCAAAATTATCCGGATATTTTAGCGATTCTTCCTTGTTCAATATACACTAGTAATATAGAAATGTCAGCTGGATTTACACCTGAAATACGAGAAGCTTGAGCAATAGAGAGGGGTCGAACTTCTTTTAATTTTTGTTTCGCTTCTGTTGCTAAACCAGAAATCGAATCAAAATCAATATGATCTGGAATTTTTTTATTTTCCATCTTCTTTAATTTATCGACTTGTAAAAGAGATTTTTCAATATATCCTTCGTATTTAACTTGAATTTCTATTTGTTCTTTCATTTCATCCGTTAATTCAATAGTAGATGGTGATAATTTTGCAATATCGTCATATGTCATTTCTGGACGTTTCATCAAGTCATTTGCTCGAATACCATCTTTCAATTCTGTACCGCCTTTTTCACGAACTACAGATTGTGTTTCTTCATTTGGTTTGATGATCGTTTGACGAAGACGTTTAATTTCATCTTCAATTCGTTGTTTTTTTACAACAAAACGATTGTAACGTTCTTCAGAAATCAAACCAGCTTTATAACCAATCTCTGTTAATCTTAGGTCCGCATTATCGTGACGTAATAATAAGCGATATTCAGCTCTTGATGTTAATAAACGATAAGGCTCGTTTGTACCCTTCGTAACTAAATCATCAATTAAGACACCAATATATGCATCTGAACGACTTAAAATAATTTCTTCTTTATTTAAAGATCGAGCGGCTGCATTCATACCAGCCATTAACCCTTGTCCAGCGGCTTCTTCATAACCAGAAGTACCGTTAATTTGACCAGCTGTGTACAAGTTGCGGATTTTTTTCGTTTCTAAAGTCGGCCATAGTTGAGTTGGAACCATTGCATCGTATTCGATTGCGTATCCAGCACGCATCATTTCCGCCTTTTCTAAACCTGGAATACTTTCTAACAGTTTGCGTTGAACATGTTCAGGTAAACTCGTAGATAGACCTTGTACATACACTTCTCTTGTATTTCGTCCTTCAGGCTCTAAGAAAATTTGATGACGTGGTTTATCATTAAAACGCACTACTTTGTCTTCAATTGAAGGACAATAACGTGGACCTGTTCCTTTAATCATACCTGAATACATTGGTGACAAGTGAAGGTTTTCATCAATAACTTGATGTGTACGTTCATTTGTATACGTTAACCAGCATGGTAATTGATCCGTAATAAATTCAGTTGTTTCATAACTAAAAGCTCGTGCTACATCATCACCAGGTTGGATTTCTGTTTTACTATAATCAATGGTTTTACTATTGACTCTAGGAGGTGTTCCTGTTTTAAATCGGACTAAATCAAAGCCTAATTCGCGCAAGTTATCTGCTAATTTTAATGAAGGCTGTTGATTATTCGGACCACTTGAATATTTTAAATCTCCAATAATGATCTCGCCTCGCAAAAATGTACCAGTCGTAACAATTACTGTTGAAGCTCGATAAATTGCACCTACTTGCGTAATAACACCTTTTACTTCGTTGTCTTCGATGATTAATTCTTCAACCATTGCTTGATGAATGGATAGATTATCTTGCTCTTCCATTAATCGTTTCATTTCTGCTTGGTAAAGCACTTTGTCTGCTTGTGCGCGTAGTGCACGTACTGCAGGTCCTTTACCTGTATTTAACATTCTCATTTGAATATGTGTCTTGTCTATAACTCTCCCCATTGCTCCGCCTAATGCATCTATTTCACGGACAACTATTCCTTTTGCTGGACCTCCGATGGATGGATTACATGGCATAAATGCAATCATATCTAAATTGATGGTAAGAACAAGCGTTTTAGCACCCATGCCTGCCGCAGCCAAAGCTGCTTCAGCACCAGCGTGCCCTGCTCCAATTACAATTACATCGAACGAGCCCGCTTCAAAATTTTGCATGTTCGTTCATTCCTTTCGTCTTCTATATTAACCTTACTAAGCTTATGTCTTGCTTGAATGGCCTAGCAGCTTTTATTTTCCTAAACAGAATTGAGAAAATAGTTGGTCAATTAAACTTTCTTCCACTGTATCACCAGTGATTTCACCTAATATCTCCCAAGTTCTTGTTACATCTATTTGAATCATATCTATAGGTACACGATCATGCGCTGCTTGGATCGCATCTTCAATGGTATTTTTAGCTTGGTGTAATAAAGCAATATGTCTAGCATTGGATACATACGTTAAATCTCCACTTTCAATGGACCCTTCAAAGAACATCGTAGCGATTGCTTCTTCTAACTGATCCACTCCTTCATCTGTCAACAATGAAGTTGTAACCATTTTGCTTTTGCCAGCTAATTGTTTTACATGATTTAAATCAATTTTTCTCTCTAAATCCGTTTTATTTAAAACTACTATGACATCCATGCCTTCAATAGCTTCAAATAAACGCTCGTCTTCGGGTGCGAGTTCATCCGACTGGTTTAGTACTAGAAGGATTAAATCAGCTTGTTTAAGCACCTGTCTGGACCTTTCTACGCCTATTCGCTCTACAATGTCTTCTGTTTCACGAATTCCGGCTGTATCGACTAATTTTAATGGTACTCCTCGGACATTTACATATTCTTCGATGATATCACGTGTTGTTCCAGCTATATCAGTAACGATGGCTTTGTTTTCTTGCACTAAACTATTTAATAAGGAGGATTTCCCGACATTAGGTCTTCCCACAATAACCGTAGATAGACCTTCTCTCAAGATTTTCCCTTGTGTAGATGTTTGTAATAAATACTCAATTTCTTTTTTGACCCATCCTGATTTCTCTATAATCATTGGCAATGTCATTTCTTCGACATCATCATATTCTGGATAGTCAATATTTACTTCGACTTGAGCAAGTGTTTCAAGTAATGCTTGTCGCAAATTTGCGATTAATCTCGAAAGCTTCCCATCCATTTGACCAAGAGCGACATTCATTGCTCGATCTGTTTTTGCGCGTATTAAATCCATTACAGCTTCTGCTTGAGATAAATCAATTCGGCCATTTAAAAATGCCCGCTTTGTAAATTCTCCAGGTTCAGCTAATCTTGCTCCATATTGTAAAACTAATTGCAATACTCGGTTTACTGAAACTAAACCACCATGACAATTAATTTCAATTACATCTTCTCGTGTAAACGTTTTTGGACCCTTCATCAGCGATATCATGACTTCTTCTACCACTTCATTTAATTTGGGCTCCATCATATGTCCATAGTGAATTGTATGAGTCTTTTGCTCCTGCAATGTTTTTCCACTCGGCGAACGAAAGACATGGTTCGCTATTGAAATCGCTTCAGGTCCACTTAAACGGACGATGGCTATTGCTCCCTCACCTAAGGGTGTGGATATTGCTGCTATCGTATCAAATTCCATGATCGTTCACCTCCAGTCAAAATTTATCCACATGTGGATAACAAAAAAAGACCATTATTCTCTAACGTATAACTATAGCATAAAATTGATAAAATCGATAGTTGTTGAGCCTCATTTATCCACAAGAAAACGGACCTGATCGTCAATGACGTCGAGGTCCGTTCACATTTGTTACGAAATGATGACTTTATCTTCTACTTCTTACTTTAATGGCTCAATTACTAAATAACGGTTTGGTTCAGTACCAATAGACACTGTTTCAATATCTAAGCGTCTTGATAAAGCATTATGAATCACTTTTCTTTCATATGAAGGCATCGGTTCAAATTCAACCTTTTTTCCTGAACGAATCGCTTTATCTGCCATTCTTTCAGCTAAAATCTCTAGTGATTCTTGACGACGCTCACGGTAATTTTCAACATCCAGCTGAACAAGTAAAAATTGATTTGAAAATTTGTTCACGACTAATTGCGATAATTGTTGAAGTGCATTTAATGTTTGTCCGCGTTTCCCAATAAGAAGTGCAGCTTTTTTACTTTCCATGCGAAGTGTAACGTATTTTCCACTATGCTCCGTATGAATTTCTAAGTCATCAATCTTCATTTGAGTCGCAATATTTGTTAAGTAAGTTTTTGTTTCTTCAATCGCATCTGTTTGTGTAGATTCATTTACTTTTAGGACAATTTTTTCGTGAATTACTTCACGCTCAACAGGTTGTTCAACTGGCTGTACTTGAATAGATTCTTCAATATCAGCTTCTTGAACTTCATTTACGGTGACTTGCACTTCTGCGAGTCTAGAACCAAAACCAAGAAAACCTTTTTTACCTTCAGTTACCACATTTATAGTAACTCGATCTCTCGTAACACCAAGTTTAGCTAATGCTGCTGTTATTGCTTCTTCCGTTGTATTCCCTGTTTGCGTTATTTGATTCACTTTTTCGTCCCTCCAGTTTTCGCAGGTTGTACCTTTTTCTTTTCCCACGGTTTATAAATGAACATATTTTGCATGAAGGAAATGATATTTCCGATTACCCAATAAAGTGTTAACGCTGATGGTAAGAAGATACCAAAACCGATAATCATAAATGGCATCATGTACATCATAATTTTCATTTGAGGATTATCCATTGCTGGACCTGTGCGAAGTACGACGAATTGCATGATCCCTGCCAGGATCGCCAAAATAATACTCGGTTCAGCTAATGGGAACCATAAAAAACTTCCCAAATTAATTTCTGGAGTAACGTTCATTCGACTAATGGCATGGTAGAAACCAATTAAAATCGGCATTTGAATCAAGACAGGTAAACAACCTGCCGCTGGATTAACACCGTTCTCTTTAAACATTGCCATCATTTCTTGTTGGTATTTCTGTTGAGTCTGTGCATCTTTTGAACTGTATTTTTGTTTTAATTTTGCAAGTTCAGGTTGAACCTCTTGCATTTTTTTAGAGCTTTTCGTTTGTTTAATCATTAATGGAAGGATTGCTAAGCGGATAATAATCGTTACCATAACAATACCTAATCCGTATGAGCCAAGTAACTCTTTAAATAAAGTAATAAAGGATACTAATGGCCATACAATAAATTCATTCCAAAAACCTGTGTTATCCTCACGAATAGGTTGATTATATTCGGTACAACCACTTAAAAATAATGTGACAGATACTAGGATGAGGACGATTAATAATCGTTTATTCAACGTTTCTTCCCCCTAAAAATATTGCGTTTCTTCTATATATAGTTTTGAACTCTTTTATCTAATCTTTTGAATCATTTTAGCTATTTTTAAAACGTGCTGCAAACTTTTTTTTGATTCATGAAAATCCATTGTGGCCGCCTGATGTCTGGCGATAATAACATAGTCCATATTCGGCTTAATTTCGTCCTTCATTTCCAAGAAGGCTTGCCTCATATAACGTTTAATACGATTACGGGTGACTGCATTCCCAATTTTTTTACTTACCGATAGTCCGATACGAAAATCTTCTTGTCCTTCTTTTTCAAAACAATAGACAACAAATTGTCGATTCGCAAAGGATTTTCCGCGTTTAAAGATCTTTTGAAATTCTACATTCTTTTTTACTCGCTGATGTTTATTCATCCATCGCTCACCTGCTTTACTCCACGCATTCTATCGAGAAAGAATAAAATCCTTCTCGATGATGCGCTTCTACTAGCTTTGATATCAGTTTTACTTCCTCATCAACAGTGATCTTTTCCTATTATAAAGAAAAAAAGACCACTGATGCGGATCAGTGGACTTAAGCTGATAATACTTTTCTTCCTTTACGACGACGTGCTGCTAATACGCGACGGCCGTTCTTAGAACTCATACGAGCACGGAATCCGTGTACTTTACTGTGTTTACGTTTATTTGGTTGGTATGTGCGTTTCATCTATATGACACCTCCTGAAAAATTGAAAGTCGATTTTCTCTCTTTATTCTAGACAGTCTTGAATATTATATATAATCGGCACCATATTTGTCAATAGTCTTTCCCAAATCCTCTTCTACCTCTCCCTACAAATTAATATATATACTTGTCCACAATTATAACAAGATTTATACACAGGCTTGTGAATATGTGCATTTGAGTAAAATTTCTATTCACATCCCTTATCTACAGGTTTCACACATATTCACCCATTGTGGACAATCATCTTGTGCATGAATATTCATTTTGTGGATAACCCTTAAGAAGTCTTGTAATTTCTCATATATTTTGTTACGATATTTGTGTTTTACTCTTCAAAACTAAGATGACTATTCATTGTTATCCACAACTGTTAGTAATTTGTGGATAGTTTATCCATAGCCTCTTATTAACATTTATCCACAGCTTGTGGTTTTGTGCATGACTATGCATTATATATTGTCAAAATGACTATAATTCATTTTTTAAAATGATAGTAAAGGAGTAACGCTGTTGGAACATTTAGAAGAACTGTGGGCAGGTGTCCTTGCTCAAGTCGAGCAAAAAATTTCGAAGCCGAGCTTTGAAACGTGGTTAAAATCGACGAAAATGTTAACGTATCGTGGTGATGAAGTAACCATTGCAGCACCCAATTCATTTGCACGCGATTGGTTAGATACGCATTACGTCCATTTAATCGCTGGAATCCTAACAGAACTGACTGGTGAAGCATTAACCATTAAGTTTGTTGTTCCAAAAGATCAAAGTTTAGATGATTTCTCATTACCAGCACCGATCATTCCCATGAGGGATGACGAGCAACCTGAGTTTTCTCCTGGAATGTTGAATTCGAAGTATACATTTGACACATTCGTAATTGGATCAGGGAATCGCTTTGCACATGCTGCTTCTTTAGCAGTAGCAGAAGCACCGGCAAAAGCCTATAATCCACTATTCATATATGGTGGAGTGGGTCTAGGAAAGACCCATTTAATGCATGCGATTGGCCATTATGTTCAAGAACATAACCCGAATGCAAAAGTAGTTTATTTATCATCTGAGAAGTTTACAAATGAGTTTATTAATTCGATTCGAGACAATCAAACCGTTGATTTCCGTAATAAATATCGAAGCGTGGACGTTCTATTAATTGATGATATTCAGTTTTTAGCTGGAAAAGAACAAACACAAGAAGAATTCTTCCATACATTTAATACATTGCATGAAGAATCTAAACAAATCGTTATTTCCAGTGATCGACCACCAAAAGAAATTCCTACACTGGAAGATCGCTTAAGATCTCGCTTTGAATGGGGCTTAATCACGGATATTACACCACCTGACCTTGAAACACGTATTGCCATCTTGCGTAAAAAAGCGAAGGCAGACGGCTTAGATATTCCGAATGAAGTCATGATGTACATAGCCAATCAAATCGATTCCAATATTCGCGAGCTCGAAGGGGCATTAATCCGCGTAGTTGCTTATTCTTCATTGGTTAATAAAGATATGAACGCTGATTTAGCAGCAGAAGCTTTAAAAGACATTATGCCAAATGCAAAACCTCGTAAAATTACCATTTTGGATATTCAAAAAGTAGTTGGGGAGCATTACAGCGTGCGCTTAGAAGACTTTACAGCGAAGAAACGAACGAAGTCGATTGCTTTCCCACGCCAAATAGCGATGTATTTATCACGTGAACTTACCGCATTCTCTTTACCTAAAATAGGTGAAGAATTTGGGGGTCGTGATCATACAACCGTTATTCATGCCCATGAGAAAATATCGACAATGTTAAAAGAGGATCAGGTTCTTCAACAAGACTTAAAAGAGATTAAGAGCGTTTTAGGTAAGTCTTAAAACTGTGGATAACTCGTATTGAAGCGAACTAGTTTTTACACAAGCTATCAACATGTGGATAGCTTGTCCTTATTCACAAAAAGGCGCTTATCAACATATCCACAGGCCCTATTACTATATCTATTATTCTTTTAAAACATTAATAAATATATAAGCGAGGTTAAATAATGAAATTTGAAATCATGCGTGAACGGTTATTAGACGGATTAAATGATGTAATGAAAGCTGTTAGTTCAAAAACAACAATTCCAATCTTGACTGGTATCAAATTAGAGATTTCTGAACAAGGATTACGTTTAACTGGTAGTGATTCAGATATTACGATTCAAACGTTTATTCCTACAGAAGAAAATGGGGAACAAGTGATTCGAGTAATTGAAGAAGGTTCTATTGTTTTACAAGCACGAGTATTCAACGAAATTATTCGCAAATTACCAACCAATGATGTTGAAATCGAAGTCAATGATCATTACCAAACGCATATTCGTTCAGGTAAGTCAGAATTTCATTTGATTGGATTAGAAGCTTCGGAATATCCATTGCTTCCAGAAATTCAAGATGATCGAGAATTCATTATTCCTGCAGATCTATTAAAATCAATTGTTCGTGAGACTGTATTTGCCGTTTCTTCTTCAGAAAGCCGTCCAGTATTAACAGGTGTTCACTGGGAAGTAAAAAATGGTGAATTAATTTGTGTAGCTACTGATAGTCACCGGTTAGCTCGACGTAAAACTGTACTAGAACAGTTACCTGAAGGCGAATATAGTGTCGTGATTCCTGGTAAGAGCTTAAATGAGTTAAGCAAAATTATCGGAGATTCTTCAAGCCCTGTTCATATTGTTATGACGCAACAGCAAGTTTTATTCAAAACAGAAGACGTGTTATTTTACTCCCGTTTGTTAGAAGGTAATTATCCTGACACCTCGCGTCTTATTCCTAGCGAATACAAAACGACCGTGACGATGAATGGAAAAGCTTTATTACAAGCAATTGACCGTGCTTCATTGTTAGCTCGTGAAGAACGAAATAATATTGTTCGCTTCACATCCCTTGAAGGCAATGTAGTAGAGATTTCTTCAAGTTCACCTGAAGTAGGAAAAGTTGAAGAAGAAATTCAAGCAGCTTCGATCGAGGGTGAAGAACTGAAAATTTCTTTCAGTGCCAAATACATGATGGATGCATTAAAAGCAATTGAAGGTCAAGATGTGGTTGTCCAATTTACAGGAGCTATGCGCCCATTCATTTTGAAATCTGTTCATGATGATTCAATCCTGCAATTAATCTTGCCAGTTCGCACATATTAATCACTGATTTTGACGAGGATAGCCAATTTGGCTATCCTTTTTTACTTCTGTAGAAATATGGAGTAAAATGAAGGGATAGACTAAAAAAAGAAGGATTGAATTGCCTTGAAAAATATTCAAATCGATACGGAATTTGTAACACTAGGACAACTACTTAAAATGACAGACATTATTAGCTCTGGCGGAATGGCACGATGGTTTTTGGCAGAAAACGATGTTCTCGTCAATGATGAGCTTGAACATAGACGCGGTCGCAAGCTTCGCAATGGAGATACAGTAACTATTCCAGAAAATGGAAAATACTGCATTGTGGAAAATATGAGCGGAGAATAATATGCACATTGATCGGCTCGAATTAACGAACTATCGAAATTATGAATCGTTAACGCTCGAATTTTCACCTACGATCAATGTTTTTATTGGGGAAAATGCTCAAGGAAAAACAAATATTATGGAATCCATATATGTTTTATCCATGGCAAAATCTCATCGAACTTCAAATGATAAAGAATTGATACGTTGGTCTGAAGAATATGGTAAAATAAAAGGTGATGTTTCAAAAAAATATGGACATTTACCACTTGAGCTAACTCTTTCAAAAAAAGGAAAGAAAGCACGAGTGAATCATTTGGAACAAAGTAGATTAAGCGACTACATTGGGCAATTAAATGTCGTCATGTTTGCTCCTGAAGATTTGCATTTAGTAAAAGGCAGTCCCCAGGTAAGAAGACGTTTTTTAGATATGGAAATTGGTCAAATATCGCCCGTGTACTTGCATGATTTATTAACATTTCAAAAATTACTAAAACAAAGAAATCACATTTTAAAGATGCATCAAGGCAAGTCTTCTTTAAACGATGTCATGTTTGATGTGTATACCGATCAATATATTCAAGCAGCCGTTAGCGTTATTCGTAAACGATTCGAGTTTATGGAGCTGCTTCAAAAATGGGCTGAACCAATTCATTTAGGTATTTCAAGAGGACTGGAAAAGTTGGACATTCGTTATTGTCCAGTAAGCGGTTTAAATCCAGATTCATCTTTTGAACAAATGGTCGGCATTTTAGGACAGAAATTAAAGGATGGCCGATCACAGGAACTTGCCCGTGGTTTAACGTTAGTCGGACCACATCGAGATGATTTGCAGTTCTTCGTCAATGACTATGATGTCCAAACTTATGGATCTCAAGGTCAACAAAGAACAACAGCACTATCTTTAAAGCTGGCAGAGATTGAATTAATTAAACAAGAAGTGGGTGAATCACCTGTTCTTTTGTTAGATGATGTTCTTTCTGAACTCGATGATTATCGACAATCTCATTTGTTAAATACCATTCAAGGTGAAGTTCAAACATTTGTTACAACAACAAGTGTGGAAGGTATCGATCACGAAACCATTAGACAAGCTGCTATGTTCCATGTGAAACAGGGACATGTGGACGAAGGAGCATAAATTCCGTGTATGTTGGACTAGGGAAGACGATTGTCGTCAATCACATGGATATTCTTGCGATTCTAGATTTTCGTGAAATGAAGGATGCGACGAAACGGGACGAGTGGTTAAAACACCCGCGAACACGAATGATTGTAGATTATCATCGTGTGAAGTCTCTTGTAGTCACGCCTTTTTTAACGTATGCATCTCCACTAAGCCCGCAGAACCTTTTGAAGAAAATGAATGAAACTTCCAGACGAAAACGTCTATAAAAATAATGATATGACTGTAGGAAAGAGCAGGTGAGCAAGATGGCAATGGAAGAAAAAGAACTTCAAACATCGTATGATGCGGATCAAATACAAGTCTTAGAAGGTTTAGAAGCTGTACGAAAACGCCCAGGGATGTATATTGGTTCAACAAGTTCAAAAGGTCTTCACCATCTAGTATGGGAAATCGTTGATAATGCCATTGATGAAGCTTTAGCAGGACATTGTGATGAAATAACCATCACGATTGAAAAAGACAATTGGATTAAAGTTGATGATAATGGTCGCGGTATTCCAGTTAGTAACCATGAAAAAATGGGTCGACCAGCTGTCGAAGTAATTATGACGGTTTTGCATGCCGGTGGTAAATTTGGCGGTGGTGGTTACAAAGTTTCTGGTGGTCTTCATGGTGTTGGAGCTTCCGTTGTTAATGCTCTTTCAGAAGTTACGGAAGTATATGTACACCGTGACGGAAAACTGCATTTCATTCAATTTGAAAGAGGAGCAGTAGCGAAGGAACTTCACGTTATTGGTGAATCAGATAAAACTGGTTCAACTGTTCGCTTCAAAGCAGATTCACAAATTTTTACTGAAACGACCGTTTATGAATATGACATTTTAGCAAACCGTTTACGTGAATTAGCTTACTTAAATCGCGGATTACGTATCGTGATTAAAGATGAACGTGAAGAAGAAGTTCGTACGAATACGTATCACTACGAGGGTGGTATTAAATCGTATGTCGAGCATTTAAATAAATCAAAAGAACCGATTCATGATGAGCCTATTTTTATCGAAGGCGAAAAAGACGGCATTTCGATTGAAATTGCGATGCAATATAACAATGGTTATGCAGCCAACATTTTCTCGTTCGCTAACAATATCAACACATATGAGGGCGGTACCCATGAGTCAGGATTCAAAATGGCCTTAACACGTGTCATCAATGACTATGGCCGTAAAAATAATATGTTAAAAGATGCCGACTCCAATTTAACTGGGGACGATGTTCGTGAAGGTTTAACGGCTATCGTATCTGTCAAACATCCGGATCCACAATTTGAAGGACAAACAAAAACGAAGCTTGGGAATTCAGAAGTTAGTACAATTACGAATTCTTTATTCTCCGAAGCGTTTGAGCGATTTATGTTAGAAAATCCAATTGTTGCACGAAAAGTGATTGAAAAAGGCTTAATGGCTGCTCGAGCTCGTGTTGCTGCGAAAAAAGCACGTGAATTTACACGTCGTAAATCAGCTCTTGAAGTTTCAAGTTTGCCAGGTAAGCTTGCTGATTGTTCATCTCGAATTCCTGCAGAAAGTGAAATCTATGTGGTAGAGGGTGACTCTGCTGGTGGTTCAGCTAAATCAGGTCGTGATCGTCATTTTCAAGCAATCTTGCCATTAAAAGGGAAAATCTTAAACGTGGAAAAAGCTCGTTTAGATAAAATCTTATCGAATACTGAAATTAGAGCTATTATTACGGCTCTTGGTACAGGTATTGGCGATGAATTTGCTCTAGAAAAAGCACGTTATCATAAAATTGTTATCATGACGGATGCCGATGTTGATGGCGCGCATATCAGAACTTTATTGTTAACATTCTTGTTCCGTTTCATGCGTCCATTAATCGAAGCGGGTTATGTATATATTGCTCAACCTCCTTTATTCCAAATCAAGCAAGGGAAATCAGTTGAGTATTGCTATTCAGATAAACAATTACAGGAAATCTTAGAACGTCTTCCAAAACAACCGAAACCAGTTATTCAACGATACAAAGGTTTAGGGGAAATGGATGCGACACAATTATGGGATACAACAATGGATCCTTCCGTGCGCACATTACTTCAAGTGAATTTAGAAGATGCGATTGATGCAGATGAAACATTCGAACGTTTAATGGGTGACGAGGTAGAACCACGTCGTCAATTCATCGAAGAAAATGCAATTTACGTGAAAAACTTAGATATCTAAAGAGTCAAGGGAAGGGAGGTTGCCTGCATGACAGAGATACAAAATGATCGAGTTAAAGGAATTAATATTAGTTCAGAAATGAAAACGTCTTTCCTTGACTATGCTATGAGCGTTATTGTACAACGAGCACTTCCAGACGTGCGTGATGGGTTAAAGCCCGTTCATCGTCGAATCTTATATGCAATGCAAGACTTAGGTAATACAGCGGATAAACCTTATAAGAAATCAGCTCGTATTGTTGGAGACGTAATTGGTAAGTATCACCCACATGGTGATACGGCTGTATATGACACAATGGTGCGTATGGCACAACATTGGAGTTA
>JBEVEQ010000098.1:0-3485 GCA_040512715.1 Paenisporosarcina sp.
AGGTCCTATCCCAGAAACAGTGGTGGGTCATCTAGATAAGAGTCATATAACTGTTCATACTTACCCTGAATATCATCCGGATGAAGGAATTAGTACATTCAGGGCGGATATTGATATTTCAACATGTGGAGAAATTTCACCTTTGAAAGCACTGAATTTTTTAATTCATTCATTTGAAACCGACGTGATGGTCATTGACTATCGTGTTCGTGGATTTACTAGAGATGTCAAAGGCCATAAATTATTTATTGACCATGATATTGATTCTATTCAGAACTATATTCCTGAAAGTTTACAAGAGATTTACCAAATGATTGACGTAAATGTCTATCAAGAAAATATTTTTCATACCAAGTGCAAATTGAAGAAATTCGACTTAAATAATTATTTATTTGGGTATACAGCTGATGAGTTATCAGAAGATGAGCAAAAAACGATTTCTAAAAAGTTGAAAAAAGAAATGGACGAAATTTTTTACGCAAAAAATATGTCATAAGCATACATTTCGGAAGGAAGGTTGAAATCAGCCTTCCTTTTTTTCTGGACTAAGAGTTGTTAATCATATTGTTTCCCTAGTTCTCGTGAGCGTAATTCTGCATCCTTCAAACAATTCCCGAGAATCTCAATAAAACCATTTTTCTGTAAAGCTGCTAATCCAGCTTCGGTAGTTCCACCTGGGCTCGTTACTTGATTGCGAAGAAGCTCTGGTGATTTAGAAGATTGTTTTAACATTTGTGCTGAGCCTGCTATTGTTTCAATTAGCAATTCACGAGCTACTTTTGAAGAAAGCCCACTTGATACAGCTGCTTTTTCAAAGGCCTCAACAAAATAATATACATAAGCTGGACCACTTCCTGATAAGGCAGTGATGACATGCAATTCATCTTCTTCTTCAACCTGTATGACCGATCCAACAGCTTTTAACAATTCCATTATTTCCTCTTTCGTTTTGTCTTTCACATGTTTGTTCCAAGTAACAGCACTTGCAGACATCCCAATAGTCGCTGAAGTATTTGGCATACATCGTGCAATAGGACGAATACCAAGCCCTTTCTCAATAGTTGACATTGGTACACCTGCAAGAACAGATAACACGACAGTGGTAGAAGAGAGGTAGGATGCAATACTTTCCATAGCTTCTTGCACGTCTTTTGGCTTGGTTGCCAATATAATTAAATCTGCAGTACGGATGAATTCCTTATCATCTCTAATAATTTGAACTCCATAAGTTTCTTGTAAATACATTTGTTTGACGCGATCAGATTTATTCATAACAAAAACGTTTTCAAAAGAGACTGTCTTTTCTTTCATCCAACCATGAATTATCGCTTGAGCCATAGATCCCGCTCCAATAAATACAATCTTTTTCATCGTGATGCCTCCCTAAATCATTGTATGAAAAAAACATGCGCTCCCGTCCTAATAAAAGGACGAAAACGCATGTTTCCGCGGTACCACCTAGTTTTACTCGAATATGAGTACAACTTTTCTTCTTATCGTGAAGTAAACGTCCATGTTTGCATGGAAGCTCCAAAGTAGGTTCATCGTGAGAGCGGGATATGTATCTTTCAGCCGGTGGATACATTTTCTGAATTCCATCTTCAGGATTACTGATCTTTATCAACGCTTATCGTTTTAAATTATTGAAAGTATATGCGTGGGTATCCATACTTGTCAACTACAAAAGATGACGGCATCTTAAAAACCCTGTACAATGTAGTGAATAGCGATTCATTTTAAGGAGAATGCCTAGTGATTCACAAACTTATTTTACCTACACCATTTGCTGTAGGAGACGTTAATGCCTATTTATTAAAAGGGGATGCACTTTCTTTAATTGATGCTGGCCCGAAAACACCTGAAGCATATGAGGCGTTAGAGCGGGGAATAAAAGAAACGGGCTATTCATTTAGTGACGTGGAACAGGTCTTTTTAACGCACCATCATCCTGACCATGCAGGTTGGATTGATGCATTTCCACATGCCAAAGTATTTGGGCATGAATATAATGATCTTTGGTTAACACGCGATCCTGCCTTTTTTGCATATCATGATGAGTTTTATTTAGAACGGTTAATAGAAGAAGGGGTTCCAGAGAAATACCATTCGTGGGTCGAGAAGATGAAACGTCCGGTTTCATTCTTAGGTAACCGACCACTAGATGTGACGCTTGAGGAAGGCGATTCTTTACCCGGTCATCCTGGTTGGACAGTTATTGAAACACTGGGGCATGCACAAAGTCATGTTTCGTTTTGGCATCCTGAAAACAAAGAAATGATTGGTGGAGACCATATATTAGAAAAAATTTCCTCTAATCCATTAATCGAACCTCCGCTTGATCCAAGTGCAGGGAGACCTCAAGCCATGCTTCAATACAATGAGTCATTGAAAAAAATCCTTTCAATGCCAGTTGAAAAAATTTATAGCGGACATGGCAATGAAGTCTTTCAAGTGCATGCTTTAATAACACATCGATTAGAAAAACAACATGAACGTGCGATGAAAGTTTTAGCCATGCTTGCAACTCACCCGCTTACCATTTTCGAAATAACACAAAAGCTTTTCCCCTTCGTTTATGAAAAGGAACTTGGTTTGACTCTATCTGAAACGATTGGTCAAGTAGATTATCTATTATCTGAAGGACTCGCAATAGAGTCAAGAGATCAGAACGGAGTATTTACATATGCACAAGCATAAAATTGCTCTAGTTACAGGAGCAACAAGTGGGGTTGGGCTACAAGTTGCAATAGATTTACATCATAAAGGATTCGATGTGTATGCAACTGGTCGTTCAAAAGAAGTCCTTTTGCAGTTAGAAGTTCAAGGTATCCATATAATAGAAGCAGATCTATTAAAAGAAAACGCCATCGAATTGATTGTTAGTCAATGTCCGTCACCAGATATTGTAATTTTTTCTGCAGGAATAGGTACCTTTGCATTCGCACATAAGACAACCGATGAACAAATTGAACAAATGATGCGTGTTAATGTTACGGCCCCAATGAAGTTAACGAGTCGTTTACTGCCACAAATGATTTCTCGTAAAACAGGGCATTTAATTTATGTAGCTTCACAAGCAGGTAAAATTGCCACACCGAAGGCATCTGTTTATGCAGCGACTAAACATGCACTTCTTGGGTACGCAACAGCAACTCGTATGGAAGTCCAATCACACAATATACATGTAACGACCATAAATCCAGGTCCGATTGATACACCGTTTATAGATCTTGCTGATGCTACAGGAACATATAAGAAATCGTTGAAGAAGTTTTTATTGTCAGTGGATGAAGTCGCAAATGCTATTACCAATGTGATTGATCGACCGAGAAGAGAAGTGGATTTACCTTGGTATATGGGCGTGTCCAGTAAAATATACGGGATGGCACCAGGCATGATTGAGAAACTCGGCAAGAACTTTTTTGAGAAAAAATAAGAAACGGAAAGAGTTGCCATAGAGGCAGCTCTTTCTTTCGCTTTCCTTG
>JBEVEQ010000145.1:0-5282 GCA_040512715.1 Paenisporosarcina sp.
CCACATGGTGATACAGCTGTTTATGACACAATGGTTCGTATGGCACAACATTGGAGTTACCGTTATATGCTAGTTGACGGTCACGGTAACTTTGGTTCGGTGGATGGCGATGCGGCTGCTGCGATGCGTTATACAGAGTCCCGTATGTCTAAAATTGCGATGGAGCTACTTCGCGATATCAACAAAAACACAATCGACTTTAAAGATAATTATGATGGACAAGAAAGAGAACCAATTGTATTACCAAGTCGATATCCAAACTTACTTGTCAATGGTACGTCCGGGATTGCAGTTGGGATGGCAACAAACATTCCTCCCCATCATTTAGGTGAAACCATTGAAGCAGTTTTAGCTTTAGCTGACAATGAAGCAATCACCACTGAAGAATTAATGGAAATCATACCTGGTCCCGATTTTCCAACTGGTGGTCTTATTTTAGGACGAAGCGGAATTCGACGAGCTTACGAAACAGGGCGAGGCTCTGTAATCATTCGAGGCAAAGTGGAAATTGAACAAAAATCAAATGGTAAAGAAGTTATTTTAGTTCATGAACTTCCTTTCCAGGTGAATAAAGCCCGTTTGATTGAAAAAATTGCAGAATTAGTGCGTGACAAGAAAATTGATGGTATTACCGATTTACGAGATGAATCCGATCGTAACGGGATGCGTATCGTAATTGAAGTCCGCAAAGATGCCAATGCAAACGTGTTATTAAATAATTTATATAAACAAACTTCCCTTCAATCTAGTTTTGGTGTGAACATGCTCGCACTCGTTGATGGTCAACCAAAAGTACTTGGATTAAAAGAAATTTTATATCACTATTTAGAGCACCAAAAAGTAATTATTAAACGTCGTACTCAATTTGAATTAAACAAAGCGGAAGACCGTGCGCACATTTTAGAAGGTCTTCGTATTGCACTAGATCACATTGATGAAATTATTGCTTTGATTCGTCGTTCACAAACTGGGGATGAAGCTAAACTTGGTTTGATTGAACAGTTCAATCTTTCTGAACGACAAGCGCAAGCGATTCTTGATATGCGTCTTCAACGCTTAACAGGCTTAGAACGCGACAAAATTGAAGCAGAATATCAAGAGTTACAAAGATTAATTGCTGAATTGAAAGCGATTCTTGCAGATGAATTAAAAGTAATTCAAATTATTCGCGAAGAATTGAATGAAATTAAAGATCGCTTTAGCGATACACGACGTACAGAAATCACAGCCGGTGGCGCTGAAATGATGGAAGACGAAGATTTGATTCCACGTGAAAACTCGGTACTGACTTTAACGCATAACGGTTACATCAAACGTTTGCCAGTTAATACGTATCGTAGTCAAAAACGTGGCGGTCGTGGTGTACAAGGAATGGGTACGAATGAAAATGATTTCGTAGAGCATTTATTGTATACATCAACGCATGATACGATTCTGTTCTTTACGAACACAGGGAAAGTATATCGTGCAAAAGGATATGAAATACCTGAGTATGGTCGTACAGCTAAAGGCTTACCGATAGTTAACTTACTGGGTGTTGACAAAGAAGAGAAAGTAACTGCAATGATTCAAATGGAATCATTTGAAGACGATGCGTACTTCATTTTCACAACGCTTCAAGGTGTAACGAAACGTACGCCAGTAAGTGGCTTCGCCAATATTCGTGCGAATGGTCTAATTTCGATTTCACTGAAAGAAGACGATGAACTAATTTCCGTGCGATTAACTGACGGCAAGAAGCATATCGTCATCGGAACAAGAAACGGTATGCTTGTACGATTTGAAGAAACCGATATTCGTTCTATGGGACGTACGGCTTCTGGTGTTCGTGGTATTCGCTTGCGTAAAGGTGATCACGTTGTAGGAATGGAAATTCTTGAACCTGGCCAAGAAGTATTAGTTGTTACTGAAAACGGTTATGGTAAACGTACATCTGAAGAAGAGTACCGATTACAATCTCGTGGTGGCGTTGGTATTAAAACCAGCCAAATTACAGAGAAAACGGGTCATTTAGCAGCTGTGAAGACAGTTGATGGATCTGAAGACTTAATGTTAATTACCATCAATGGGATGTTAATACGTATGGATGTAAGCAGCATTTCTGTTACTGGACGTAGCACGCAAGGTGTTCGTCTGATTCGTTTAGGTGACGAAGAACTTGTTGCGACAGTCGCAAAAGTAGAAAAAGCAGAAGAAGAGGAAGAATTTGATGAGGATGGGGAAGAAGGTTCGGTGGAAAGTTCAACTGTAGAAGTGAATGAAAATCCAACTACTCCATCTGAAACTGTAATTGAATCTGATTCTGAACCAACTGAAGAGTAATCAAAAGGTCTAAGGTGCATAATGCGTCTTAGACCTTTTTTTGTGAATAGCTTTGTTAAATATCTGTGTTGATTTCCATTACAACGCAATTTCATGTTTCGAAGCTAGCGAAGCGATGCAGAAAAATTCGTGTGGGGTCTCACCTGGACACGCTTATCCCGCTGGAGTTGCTGCCTTTCTCTCCAATCACTTACACGAACAGTAATATATCACTTAGCTTACTTTGAAAAATATTAGATAGATTGCAAGTCTTCATCTACTTTAATTTTACTACCTAAGAAATAGAACCAGATACTGCCTATAAGAATAAGACCAATGATGGAAAATAACCAAGTTCCTCCAAAGTCATGAAGAAGCCACCCGCCTAAAACAGGTCCCGTGAAATTACCAATGGAGCGGAATTGACCAGCACCAAAATAGGTGCCTCTCCGATCTTCAGGAGCGATTTGGTCAATAAAAACGGATGTTGATGGAAAGATGAAAATCTCTCCGATTGTCACAATTCCCATCGCAATCATAAATCCAATCGGTGAGCTTACAATACCAAAGCTGGCAAAGCCAATAGCGAATAAAAAACTACCAAATACCATTGCACGCATGACAGGCCACTTTTCAGATAACAAAGTAAGAGGTAACTGGAATATAATTACAACAAACGCATTAATCGCAATCAGTCTTGAAAATAGGACAACACCATTTGAAAAAGATTGTTGTAGATATTGAGGAAGATTTGAATCAATTTGAGAATAACCGATACTAACTAAAATCCCTCCTATAATAAACATCAACAGTCGTTTATCCTTCCACGCAATGACAGCTGCATCTGTAATACGCAACTTCGTAATCGGGCTAATATGAACAATCTCATAACGATTCAACATAAATAGTAAGGCTAAGCCATAGACCGCGTACATCAGTCCTGTGATGATAAAAGGGAGTGAAGAAGAAAATTGAGCAACACTAACTCCTACCAATGGACCAAAAGCTGCCCCAACATTAATAGCAAAATACCTTAATGAAAAAACACGCTTTCTTAAATGGGATGGAGTTAAATCTGCCATCATTGCTTGAGAAGAAGGTTCAAAAAACGAACGGCAGAGTCCGTTTAACGCATTAAGTACCATAAAAACCCCAATATGTGAAGCCTGTGAAAAGCCTATGTAAACTACTGCCCATACAAAAATGGTGCTAAGCATAACCGTTTTACGACCATAACGATCTGAAAAATATCCTCCAATAAAGCCGCCAATTGTTCCAGTCAACGGAGCTAAACCAATCGTAACCCCAATTAACACAGGATGTACACCTTCTGTTGAAGCAAGATACAAAGCCAAAAATGGAATTGCCATAAAACTTGCGCCTCTAGCAAAAACTGTTCCAAGTAATAATGTCCAAACTACTGGGTGAAATGAAAACTTCGAAAACACCTATACCACTTCCTTCATAATTAACATCTTACGCTTCAATTGAAGAGAAGAATATATCAAATAACCAATGACATCTAATCAGAAAATTGAATCATTAAATAAAATTCCCTTACAAAAACAATTTCTTTCCGTTACAATTAACCTAAAATTAATCAAAAGGTGGTCATCCTTTTGGAACACTTAGATATGAGAGTTTCAGAATTGAAATTAGGCAGTGTTATAGCCGAAGATATATATGCAAATACACCGTATCCAATTATCCGCAAAGATACGAAGGTATCACGTGAGCACTTCATGGTATTTCAAGCGTTTCAAATTACTAAAGTTCAAATTGCAATTTCTAATCCTTTTAATAAATCCGAAGAGGAGTTACAAGAAGCTGAAGATGTAAAGAAAGAACAACTCTCAGAATCTCCAAGTATGATTACTATTAAGAAAGAATTTAGTAGTCTTTATAGCCAAGCTGTTCAAGAATACAAAAAAGAATTTATAAAATGGTCTTCAGGTTCTAAAGTAGATGTAACGAAAGTAAGATCATTAATTATGCCATTAGTAGAGCGTGTCTTAGAGGAAAGACAAATTGTTGCGAAGTTAAATGATTATTCTAAGATACATGATTATATGTCTCACCATGCAATCGCCATGGGAATGATTGCAGGAGCACTTGCTCAAAAACTAGGCTTTGAAAAAGGTCAAATCATGCAAATTGCGACAACTTGTCTACTTGCTGATTGCGGAATGGCGAAAGTAGATAGTAGATTGCTGGAGAAAAAAGCTTCCTTTACTCAACATGAATTTAACGAAGTGAAAAAGCACACCTTATACAGCTACCAAATGATTAAAGATACTCCATTATTAAAACCAGAAATGAAATTGGCTATTTTTCAACATCATGAAAGGTTAGATGGAAGTGGTTATCCTAAGGGAGAAAGAATGGATAGTATCACGTTAATCTCGCAAATCATTGCAGTTGCAGACATATACCACGCTATGACTTCCGAGCGCGTATATCGATCGAAGGTTTCTCCATTTAAAGTTATGGAAATGATTAGAGAAGATGAGTTTGGTAAATTTAATATTCAAGTCGTCCAAGCATTATTTAGTATAGTCGGAGACTTGCCAATTGGAATACGCGTTGAATTATCTACCGGTGAAACGGGCGAAGTAATATTTGTTCAACAAAATGTTCCTACCCGTCCAATGATACGAATTTCTACATCTGGGGAAATATTAGACCTTTCATTAAAAAGACAACTATATATAGAACGAATTCTTGGATAAGCTAACGAATTCATTTGAAATCAATCTTTGATTCCAAATGAATTCGCTTTTTCTTTCAAAATGGGTTGACACTGGTCTCGTATCTTGTTATTATAAGTGAGTCGCCAAAACAAGCGGCTAACAAATGAACCTTGAAAACTGAACAGCAAAACGTCAACGAAATATGCGGAAAGCACTTCGGTGCTCAAAGCAAAAACGTTTTCTTACGCCGACACCTGTCGGTATCGAAAACAAACTTGAACTTAAACGTTC
>JBEVEQ010000170.1:0-21042 GCA_040512715.1 Paenisporosarcina sp.
AAAATTGATTCTTACTTCCGAAAATAAAGAAGTAAGCCATGATTTAATCTGCTCCTATTGGCCTGTCATTTTAGAGGAAATAGACGATATGTCTCCACCTCTTCGAAATCGTTTAATTGGTCAAAAACCAGCATTTAATGGTCAAACTGTATTATTTACATGCGCACTAGAATTAGAACATCGAACGTTAAAGACAAAATATGCTGAAAAAATCTCAGCTGTTTATACATCTTATGGGTTCCCTTGGATGCCTGTTGATTTTAAAATGGTTGAAGAAGCCACAGAACAAGCAGAAGCACACAAAGCTTTTATAGAACAACGCAGACTCGAAGAAGAAGAACTAGGTAAAAAAGCGCTTGCTGATATGCAAAAACGTGATAAAGAGCGTCAATCATCTTCCGGTCCTTCCCTTAAAGGTCCATTCCAATTAGGTGTTCATATCAAGCCGGATGAACCAATTATGGAAATTAAACAAATTCAAGATGAAGAACGTCGAATTACCATCGAAGGTTTTGTATTTGATGTGGAAGTAAAAGAATTACGAAGTGGTCGTTCTTTACTAACAGTGAAAATGACGGATTATACGGATTCAATTTTAGTTAAAATGTTTTCGCGGGATAAAGAAGATGCGGAATTAATGACTTTGTTGAAAAAAGGCACATGGTTAAAAGTTCGTGGATCAGTGCAAAATGATACCTTTGTTCGCGACTTAATCATAATGGCTCAAGATATGATGGAGATTCGAGTAGATGTCCGTCAAGATACTGCACCTGCAGATGAAAAACGAGTAGAACTTCATTTACATACTCCAATGAGTCAAATGGATGCTGTCTCTTCCGTTGACGCACTTGTTAGCCAAGCTGCTAAATGGGGGCATCCTGCTGTTGCCATCACCGATCATGCAGTCGTCCAATCTTTCCCAGATGCTTATGCTGCGGGGAAAAAGCATGGCATAAAAATTATTTACGGATTAGAAGCCTACTTAGTAAATGATGGAGTTCCTATCGCATACGAAGAAGAACATATTAAATTATCTGACGCTACCTACGTAGTCTTTGACGTAGAAACGACAGGTCTTTCGGCAGTATATGATTCTATTATTGAATTAGCAGCAGTCAAAATTAAGGACGGGAATGTAATTGATAAGTTTGAAAGTTTTGCTAATCCACATCATCCACTGTCTGCAACAACAATTAACTTAACAGGAATAACAGATGATATGGTCATTGATGCGCCTGAAATTGAAACCGTCATTAAAGATTTTCATGATTGGATTGGCGACGAAAGTATATTGGTTGCCCATAACGCATCTTTTGATATGGGCTTTTTATATGTCGGTTATAAAAAATGCGGCTTACAAGAGACCATCCATCCCGTTATTGATACGTTAGAATTAGCGAGATTTTTACATCCTGAACTGAAGAATCACCGTCTAAATTCTTTAGCTAAGAAATTCAATATCGATTTAACTCAACATCATAGAGCCATCTATGACACTGAAGCTACCGGGTACTTACTGCAAATTTTGTTAAAAGAAGCAGAGGAAAAGGGCATTCATTATCACGATGAATTGAATCATCAGACGGGAAATGGGGAGTCTTATAAAAGAGCAAGACCATCCCATTGCACATTATTAGCAACAGATGAAGTCGGATTAAAAAATCTATTTAAATTAGTGTCAACTTCACATATGAATTCGTTTTTCCGAGTTCCACGGATTCCGAAATCCGTCCTAGTAAAGCATCGCAAAGGATTAATTATTGGTTCGGGATGCGATAAAGGGGAAGTTTTTGAAGGGTTAATGCAAAAATCTCCAGAAGAGGTTGAAGATATTGCTAAGTTCTATGATTATTTAGAGATTTTCCCTAAAGAAGCTTACTCTCATTTGATTGAATTAGAGCTTGTGAGAGATGAATGGAATCTAGAAGATATCATTCGTAAAATGGTGAAGCTCGGAAAGAAACTCTCGATTCCAGTCGTTGCGACAGGAAATGTTCATTATGTTCATGAGAATGATGCGATTTTCCGTCAAATATTAATTGGTGGTCAAGGTGGAGCAAATCCATTAAATCGAGCTAAATTACCAAAAGTTCATTTTAGAACGACGAATGAAATGCTAGATTCATTTGCTTTCTTAGGTGAAGAAACAGCTAAGCAATTAGTTGTCGAGAATTCAAACAAAATTGCAAATATGATTGAAGACATAAAACCGATTAAAGATGATTTGTATACACCTAAAATTGAAGGATCAGATGAAGAGGTTCGTGAACTTAGTTATTCAATGGCAGCACAAATTTATGGTGAAAATTTACCTGAAATTGTGGAGGCTCGAATTGAAAAAGAACTCAAGTCGATTATTGGACATGGCTTTGCAGTTATTTATTTAATTTCTCATAAGCTCGTGAAAAAATCATTAGATGATGGATACTTGGTAGGATCACGTGGATCTGTAGGGTCTTCATTGGTCGCCACTTTAATGGAAATTACGGAAGTGAATCCTCTTCCGCCTCATTATGTTTGTCCAACGTGCAAACAGGCAGAGTTTTTCGATGATGGTTCCGTAAGTTCTGGCTTTGATTTGCCTAATAAAGACTGTCCGACATGTCAGATTCCTTATCGAAAAGATGGACAAGATATTCCATTCGAAACATTCCTGGGGTTCAAAGGCGATAAGGTACCAGATATTGATCTTAACTTCAGTGGGGAATATCAATCAATTGCCCACAATTATACAAAAGTCCTTTTTGGAGAAGATAATGTGTATCGAGCTGGAACAATCGGTACGGTAGCAGAAAAAACTGCTTATGGTTACGTCAAAGGTTATGCAAATGATCACAACTTAACTATGCGTGGCGCTGAAATTGATCGATTAGTCCTCGGATGTACCGGTGTTAAGCGTTCAACGGGACAACATCCAGGCGGTATTATTGTAGTACCTGATTATATGGATATCTTTGACTTTTCACCGATTCAGTTCCCAGCAGATGCGCAGGACTCGGAATGGAAAACAACTCATTTTGACTTCCATTCCATTCATGATAATTTGTTGAAGCTTGATATACTTGGTCATGATGATCCAACAGCTATTAGGATGCTACAGGATTTGTCTGGAATTGATCCAAAGACCATTCCAACAGATGATCCAGAAGTAATGAAGATATTCAGTGGTACATCCTCGTTAGGCGTTACAGAAGAACAGATAGGATGTAAAACAGGAACACTAGGTATTCCTGAGTTTGGAACACGATTTGTTCGTCAAATGCTTGAAGAAACAAAGCCATCAACATTTTCTGAATTGGTTCAAATTTCAGGTCTATCACATGGTACAGATGTATGGCTTGGAAATGCACAAGAGTTGATTCAAAATGGAACATGCCAGTTATCTGATGTAATTGGATGTCGCGATGATATTATGGTTTATTTAATTTATCAAGGGTTAGAACCTTCATTGGCATTTAAAATTATGGAATCTGTGCGAAAAGGTAAAGGACTTACACCTGAATTTGAAAGCGATATGCGTTCAAATGGAGTGCCAGAATGGTATATTGATTCTTGTAAAAAAATCAAATACATGTTCCCAAAAGCCCATGCTGCCGCCTATGTATTAATGGCCGTTCGTATTGCTTATTTTAAAGTACATTTTCCGATTCTTTATTACGCAGCTTATTTCACTGTTCGTGCAGCGGATTTCGATTTGCATGTTATGACCAAAGGGTCTGTGTCGATTAAAGCGAAGCTTGACGAAATCAATGCAAAAGGTTTGGATGCAGCACCGAAAGAAAAAAGCTTGATGACCGTCCTTGAAATAGCTCTTGAAATGTGTGAACGTGGTTACCACTTTAAAAAGGTTGATTTATACCGTTCAACTGCTTCTGAATTTATCATTGATGGGAAAGGATTAATTCCACCATTCAATGCAATACCAGGTCTAGGTACTAACGTAGCTAAAGCGATTGTGGAAGCTCGTAAAAACGGAGAATTCCTTTCTAAAGAAGATTTGCAACAACGTGGACGTGTATCTAAAACATTGATTGAGTACATGGATACGCTTGGTTGTTTAGAAGGATTGCCGGATGCAAATCAGTTGTCTCTATTCTGAGCATGATTTGCACAGAAAGCTTTGTTATGGTATAATTTGTGTAACATTTGTTGATAGGTACGCGACAAAAGAGTGGGATTTCCCGCTCTTTTCTGTTTGTAATGTCGTAAATAATATCTAGCAGGAGGCATGAATGAGCAAAATTTTAAATGAAGTTGAGCAGCTTGTGAAGCCCATTGTTGAAGAATTAAACCTTGAATTAATAGATATGGAATTTGTAAAAGAAGGCCGTGATTGGTTTTTACGTATTTATGTAGATACACCTCAAGGTGGAATCGATATCGAACAATGTGCACTAGTTAGTGAACGTGTAAGTGTCGTTTTAGATGAAAAAGATCCAATTGAACAAAATTATTTCTTAGAGGTATCTTCTCCAGGTGCAGAACGTCCGCTTAAAAAAGAAAGTGATTTCGAAAAAGCAGTCGGGAAGTATATCCATGTTAAAACATACGCGGCAGTTAAAGAGTTGAATGAAAAAGAATTTGAAGGTCATTTACTTTCGTATTCTCCTGAAGAACTTGAAATTGAAGTGCGTGTAAAGACTAGAAAAATTAAGGTTAAATTGACAAAAGAGAAAATTGCATTTGCGCGATTAGCAATTGATTTCTAAGCATAATGTGAATTTAGGAGTGAAGAAAAATGAGTAGTGAATTGCTAGATGCGTTAGTCGCATTAGAAAAACAAAAAGGCATTTCCCGAGATGTTTTAGTTGAAGCAATTGAAGCGGCATTAGTGACGGCTTATAAACGTAATTTCAATCAAGCACAAAACGTGCGTGTAGATTTAAATTTAGATAATGGCTCAATGCGTGTCTATTCTCGCAAAGACGTTATGGAAGAAGTATTAGATGAACGCCTTCATATTTCATTGGAAGATGCAAAAGCAGTTAATCCAGCATTTGAACTTGGAGACATCGTGGAAGAAGAAGTAACACCACGTAACTTTGGGCGTATTGCTGCACAAACTGCGAAGCAAGTCGTTACACAACGTGTACGTGAAGCAGAGCGTGGGTTAATCTATGAAGAATATGTTGATCGTGAAGAAGATATTGTTAACGGTATTGTTGAACGTTTAGATGCGCGTAATATTTATGTAGGTCTTGGAAAAGTAGAAGCTGTCCTTCCAGTAAATGAGCAAATTCAAAATGAAGTGTACCATCCACACGATCGCATTAAAGTGTTTATTACAAAAGTTGAACGCACAACGCGTGGACCTCAAGTATTCGTTTCAAGAACGCATCCTGGTTTACTTCGTAGACTTTTTGAGATGGAAGTTCCTGAAATCTTTGATGGAATTGTTGAAATCAAGTCGATTGCTCGCGAAGCGGGAGACCGTTCTAAGATTTCAGTTGTAGCTCATAATGACGAAGTAGATCCAGTTGGATCATGTGTTGGTTCTAAAGGCTCTCGTGTACAAACAATTGTAAATGAACTAAATGGTGAGAAGATTGATATTGTTGAGTGGTCTGAAGATCCAGTAATCTTTGTTGCAAACGCTTTAAGTCCTTCTAAAGTTCTTGATGTGCGAGTGAATGAAGACGAAAAATCAACAACTGTGGTCGTTCCTGATTATCAATTATCTTTAGCCATTGGTAAACGAGGACAAAACGCTCGTCTAGCTGCTAAGTTAACTGGATGGAAGATTGACATAAAGAGCGAAACGGATGCACGTGAACTAGGATTATATCCACCTGCTAATGCTCATTATGATGATGAGTATGATGAAGATGATTATGAAGACAACGATTCAATTGATTTATATAAAGACGACGAAGAATAAGCGAAGAGGGTGAATTCTGATGTCGAGTCAAAAGAAAATTCCATTACGTAAATGTGTTGCTACAAACGAAATGTTTCCTAAAAAAGAAATGATTCGTATTGTTCGTTCGAAAGAAGGCGAAGTATCGGTCGATATGACTGGTAAAAAGTCTGGACGAGGTGCATATGTTTCGAAATCAATAAAGGCCATAGAAATTGCTAAAAAACGCAAAGTTTTGGATAGTCATTTGGAAGTAGCCGTACCTGAAGCCGTTTACGAAGAATTAGTGAGTATCGTATCAAAAGAAGGCTCTTTATGAAACCAGAACAAGCTGTTTTACAATTATTAGGACTTGCCACACGTGCTCGAAGAATTACAACAGGTGAAGAACTAGTTGTGAAAGATGTTCGTAGCAATCGTGCAAAACTTGTCATAATATCTACTGACGCCTCAGATAATACGAGCAAAAAGTTAAAAGATAAATGTACGTCTTACAACGTTGAGTTGCATGAATTCGGTGATCGATATGATCTCGGACATGCTACAGGGAAAGAGGCCAGAGTGGTACTCGCCATTACAGATGCCGGTTTCGCGAAAAAACTGTCCGGCCTTCTCAACGAATTAAACCGGGGGTGACCAAATGAGCAAATTAAGAGTTCATGAATATGCGAAACAAATTAATAAGACCAGTAAAGAAGTTATCGAGCAATTAGGCAAGCTTAATGTTCAAGTAACAAATCATATGTCGACATTAGAAGGCGATGCTGTTTCTAAATTAGATACAGTTTACAAAAAAGCTTCTACAGCACCAAAACAAATGACATCAACTGAACGTCCACAAGGACAAAACACACGTCCACAAGGAGATCGTCCACAAGGACAAAACACACGTCCTCAAGGAGATCGCCCACAAGGACAAAACACACGTCCTCAAGGAGATCGCCCACAAGGACAAAGCACTCGTCCTCAAGGAGATCGCTCACAAGGGCAAAGCACTCGTCCACAAGGAGATCGCCCACAAGGACAAAACACACGTCCACAAGGAAATCGTCCACAAGGGCAAAATGCACGTCCGCAAGGAGATCGTCCACAAGGAAATCGTCCTCAAGGACAAAACACGCGTCCACAAAGTACGACTCCTGCGAAACCTTCTAGTGGTCAAGCTAGAGGTGTAGCGACTCAAGGTACTGCTAGAGATAAACAAAAATCTCAAACAACTAATACGTCTACAGACAGCCGTAAAACAGAGCAAGGTGCACAAGCTAAAGAGCAAAAAGTTTTCGGTCAAAACAAAGCTCCAGCCGGTGCCTTTAGAGGTCGTCAAGGTGGCGGGGGTAACCATCGTCCTGGTACAGGGAATCGCGCTGGTCGTAAAGGTAAGCAAAATCGCCAACCTGTAGCTCCTCCAGTACCAAGAAAAGAAAAAGAATTACCAGAAAAAATTACTTTTTATGAGTCATTATCTGTTGCTGAACTGGCTAAAAAATTAGGCCGTGAGCCATCAGAAATTATTAAAAAATTATTCCTACTTGGCGTAATGGCTACGATTAACCAAGAACTGGACAAAGACGCGATTGAATTAATTTGTGCAGATTATGGTGTTGAAGTAGAAGAAGAAATCCGAGTAGATATTACTGATTTAGAAGTTTATTTTGATGATGAAACTGAAGTAGCAGGCGTACAAAAAGAGCGTCCACCAGTTGTAACAATCATGGGTCACGTTGACCACGGTAAAACAACTTTACTTGATTCAATCCGAAAAACAAAAGTTACTGCAGGCGAAGCTGGAGGAATCACTCAACATATTGGTGCCTACCAAGTAGTTGAAAATGGTAAGAAGATTACATTCCTAGATACGCCTGGACATGCTGCGTTTACAACAATGCGTGCTCGTGGTGCGAAGGTTACGGATATCACGATTCTTGTTGTTGCAGCTGATGACGGTGTTATGCCTCAAACAGTTGAAGCGATTAACCATGCAAAAGCAGCTGAAGTTCCAATTATCGTAGCTGTTAATAAAATGGATAAACCTTCTGCAAATCCTGACCGTGTTATGCAAGAGTTAACTGAGCATGGATTAGTTTCTGAAGCATGGGGTGGGGAAACTATTTTTGCTCCAATTTCAGCATTAACTGGTGAAGGTATTGATAACCTTTTAGAAATGATTTTATTAGTTGCTGAAGTTGCTGAATTAAAAGCCGATACAAAACGTCGTGCTATAGGTACAGTAATTGAAGCTCAATTAGACAAAGGTCGTGGATCAGTAGCAACTCTACTTGTTCAAGACGGAACATTAAAAGTTGGAGATCCAATAGTTGTGGGTCATACATTTGGTCGAGTTCGTGCAATGGTGAACGATTTAGGTCGTCGTGTGAAAGAAGCGGGTCCAAGTATGCCTGTCGAAATCACTGGATTGAGCGAAGTGCCACAAGCTGGTGATCGTTTTGTAGTCTTTGAAGATGAAAAAACAGCTCGTCAAGTTGGTGAATCTCGTGCAACAACAATGGTTCAAGAGCAACGTTCTGAGAAAACACGTGTAACATTAGATAATTTATTTGACCAAATGAAACAAGGTGAAATGAAAGAGCTTAACCTTATTGTGAAAGCAGATGTTCAAGGTTCTGTAGAAGCAATGGCTGCTTCATTGATGAAGTTAGAAGTTGAAGGGGTTAATGTTCGAATCATTCACACTGGTGCTGGTGCAATTACAGAATCTGATATTTCTCTTGCTGCTGCATCAAATGCCATTGTTATTGGGTTTAATGTTCGACCTGATATCAATGCGAAACGTGCTGCTGAAGCTGAAGGTGTAGATATTCGTTTACATCGTGTTATTTATAAAGTGATTGAAGAAATTGAAGCAGCAATGACTGGACTCTTAGATCCTGAATTCCAAGAGAAAATCATTGGTCAAGCTGAAGTTCGCGAAACATTTAAAGTTTCAAAAATTGGTACGATTGCAGGAAGTTATGTTATCGAGGGTAAAATTGCTCGCGATAGCGGAATCCGTGTCATTCGTGATAGCATTGTTGTCTTTGAAGGTGTGTTAGATTCACTTAAACGCTTTAAAGATGATGCAAAAGAAGTGGCAAAAGGGTATGAATGTGGTATTACTGTGAAAAACTATCATGATGTTAAAGAAGGCGACATCATTGAATCGTTCGTTATGGAAGAGATTAAACGCAAATGATTTCATATGCGGAATGTGAGTTCATCATTCCTACGTCCCATTCGTTAAAAGAGAAGCGAGCTGTTTTACAGAGAATGCTGACTCGAACGAAACAAAAGTTTAATGTTTCTATTTCTGAGATAGATCATCAAGATGTTTGGCAAAGAACGAGAATCGCGATTGTTTGTGTAGCTTCTTCTAGTGAAGCAAGTGATCGTGAACTCACTCACGCTATCAACTTTTTAGAGTCAAATCCAGAATGGGAAAGAACGGAAACGATCCGTGAACATCTATAGATAGAACAGAGGTGAAGCCATTATGGCGAATCGCTCAACTCGAGTAGCAGAACAAATGAAAAAAGAATTAGGCGAAATCATTGCGCGTAAATTAAAAGATCCTCGCATTGGGTTTGTTACCGTTACCGATGTAGAAGTAACAGGTGATTTACAGCAAGCAACCGTTTATATTACTGTTTTAGGCAATAACAGAAAGCGTTCTGACACATTAAAAGGTCTAGAACAAGCTAAAGGTTTTATTCGTACTGAAATCGGTCAACGCATACGATTACGTAAAACGCCGGAACTTATGTTTGCATTTGATGTTTCCGCGGAATACGGTAGTAAAATCGATACATTGCTTAAACAAATCAAAACCGAAGACATCGAGAAAACTGAAGAGATTGAATAACTGGGAGGAAGTCTGCTTTTTATAAGCAGGCTTTTTCTCAATTAAATACATAAAAATTTATTAGGTAAAGGAGATGCAACGAATGCACAATGGCATTCTTCCGCTGTGGAAAGAAAAAGGAATGACCTCGCATGACTGTGTCTTTAAACTGCGTAAAATCTTAAAGATGAAGCGAATTGGTCATACAGGAACCCTCGATCCGAATGTTGAAGGTGTGTTACCTATTTGTTTAGGTGAGTCGACAAAAGTAGCTGAATACTTAACAAATGCAGGCAAGGAATATATTGCCGAGGTGACGATTGGATTCTCTACAACCACTGAAGATGCAGACGGTGAAACTGTAGATTCCAATTTAGAGGAAAAGACTTTTTCAAGAGAACAAATACAGCAGGTATTAAGAACGTTAACTGGTGTTATCACTCAAACACCACCTATGTATTCTGCAGTAAAAGTTAATGGCAAAAAATTATATGAGTACGCTAGACAAGGTCTGATAATTGATCGACCATCAAGAGAAGTGACCATTCATGAGTTAGAACTTCTTAGCGATGAATTATCATATACAGGTCAACAGATTTCCTTTTCAATTCGTGTATCATGTAGTAAAGGAACTTATATTCGCACATTAGCAGTTCAAATTGGCGAGGCTTTGGGCTATCCTGCACATATGTCTAAACTAGTTCGTACTGCTTCAGGTTCTTTTAAAGAAGATCAATGCATGACTCTTCAAATGGTTCAAGATAAAGTGGATAATGGAAGTCTGAGTGATTTTCTTCTGCCGCTAGATTATGCTTTAGAGAATATGGTCACATATGAAGTTCCTGAAGAGTTTTTTAAGACCATTAAAAATGGACAAGTCTTGGATCAATTTGAACTTTTAAAAGAACATGAACGTTTAGTTTTTACTTATCAAGGCAAAGCAGTTGCTGTTTATATCAATCATCCAACCAAAGAAGGTAAGATGAAACCTGAAAAAATGTTTTCTTGGGAAGTCGAGGAGAATTTATCGTGAATACCATTTACTTATCTTATCCACATCATATTTCAAACATCAATATTGAAGGCGACCTTTCACTAGCAATAGGGTTCTTTGATGGGATTCATTTAGGTCATCAAGCAGTTATCTCAAAAGCAAAAGAAATTGCTAAAGAAAAAGGCATTAAACTAGCTGTGATGACGTTTGATCCGCATCCTTCAATCGTTCTTGGAAAACGCAATGAACAGGTTTTCTATATCACGCCTATGGAACAAAAACTACGTTTACTTGAATCTATGGAAGTCGATATTGTTTTTGTCGTAAGATTTACTTCTGACTTTGCTCGTTTAAGTCCTACAGAATTTATTGAAAAATTTATTACAGACTTAAATGTAAAATACGTTACTGCGGGATTCGATTTCTCATTTGGCTCATTAGGTCAAGGATCAATGGAAACAATGGAGGAATTGTCTGAAGGTCGCTTCGAAGTAAATGTTGTGCAGAAAAAAATAGACGAGGTAGAAAAAATTAGTTCTACAAGAATTCGCCAAGAAATAAAATCAGGTAATATGGATAAAGCACGTGCATTACTAGGTAGACCATATCAAATTCCCGGCGTGGTAGTGCATGGAGATAAAAGGGGAAGACAAATTGGATTCCCTACTGCAAATATTCAAGCACAAGAAGGTTCATTCATACCAGCAAATGGAGTATATGCGGTTAAAATGCTTGTTCAAAATGAATGGATTGATGGCGTTTGTAACGTTGGGTTTAAGCCTACATTCAATAACCCAGATCATAAGAAGTTGACTATAGAAGTTCATCTTTTTGACTTCGATAAAAACATTTATGGGGAAGAAGTCTTCGTGGATTGGTTTAAACGGATACGTGATGAACAAAAATTCGATGGAATTCATGCTTTAAAAGAACAAATCGAAAAAGATAAACAAGAGTCCATTGAGACATTGAAAATCGTAAGGTAATGGTTGCTAATTGTTTCTGAATATGCTACTATTTTAAGGTGCACAGTCGTGTACTTAACTGTTGCTTGGCAGTGCGATTCACCACCGCTTGCTCAGTAATTGGGGATATTAATAGAGTATTGGAGGTGAACCGGATGGCAATTACACAAGAACGTAAAAACGAACTAATCGCTGAGTATCGCACTCATGAAAGCGACACTGGTTCTGCAGACATTCAAATCGCGGTCTTAACAGAAGAGATTAACAGCTTGAATGAACATTTACGTACACACAAGAAAGATCATCATTCACGTCGTGGTCTATTCAAAATGGTAGGTCGTCGTCGTAACTTGTTAAAATACTTACGTGAAAACGAAGTATCACGTTACCGTGACTTGATCGCTAAACTTGGTTTACGTCGATAAGATACATTTTAGAAAAAGCGGGATTATTCCCGCTTTTTCTTTATGTTCTTATATAAATTTTTAGATAATGCGTATACTGACGGAAATATAAAATATTTTCGCATCGAATACGCTTTTTTGATACACTACTAATGATACATACAACTTTGCGATACAGGATTTTCAGTAGGAGAGGAGTTCATCCAATGAACGAAAAACAAACGTATAATTTCGAATGGGCAGGTCGTCCCTTGCAAGTGGAAGTAGGCAAATATGCCAAACAAGCAAACGGTGCCGTTATGGTCCGTTACGGGGATTCGACTGTACTTTCAACAGCTACAGCATCGAAAAATCCAAAACCACTAGACTTCTTTCCATTAACAGTGAACTATGAAGAGCGTTTATATGCAGCAGGTAAAATTCCTGGTGGCTTTATTAAACGTGAAGGTCGTCCGTCGGAAAATGCGATTTTAACTAGTCGTTTAATTGACCGTCCAATTCGTCCGTTATTCCCAGACGGTTTCCGTAATGAAGTACAAGTAATTTCTATCGTTATGTCAGTAGACCGTGATTGTACTACAGAAATGGCCGCAATGTTTGGTTCTTCATTAGCTCTAATGGTTTCTGATATTCCTTTTGGTGGTCCAATTGCAGGCGTACAAGTAGGTTTAATTAATGATCAATTTATTATTAACCCAACGGACGCTCAATTACAGGAAAGCACAATTGATTTAATTGTTGCTGGTACAAAAGATGCGATTAACATGGTAGAAGCTGGAGCACTTGAAGTTCCTGAAGAAGTAATGTTAGAAGCGATTATGTTTGGTCATACAGAAATTATTAAATTAATTGAATTCCAAGAAGAAATTGCAGCAGCTTATAGCAAAGAAAAATTAGATATTAAATTATATGAATTAGATGCTGAATTATCGGCTGAAATCAAAGCAACTTGTGAAACGAAGTTAAATTCGGCTATCCAAGTGCACGAAAAACATGCACGCGAAGAAGCACTTCGCGAAGTGAAAGATGAAGTCTTATCTACTTATTTAGAAAAAGAAGTAGATGATGCAACTCTTAAACAAGTGCGTGAAATTCTTGATAAAATGGTTAAAGAAGAAGTTCGACGTTTAATTACAGAAGATAAGATTCGTCCAGATGGCCGTAAATTAGATGAAATTCGTCCATTATCATCTGAGACAGGTGTTTTACCTCGTACTCATGGTTCTGGTTTATTCACACGAGGACAAACTCAAGCATTAAGTATTGCTACATTAGGTGCTCTTGGGGATGTTCAAATTATTGATGGAATAGGGATTGAAGAATCAAAACGCTTCATGCATCATTATAATTTCCCTCAATTTAGTGTTGGAGAAACAGGCCCAATTCGTGGACCAGGTCGTCGTGAAATTGGTCATGGTGCCCTAGGTGAGCGTGCTTTAAAAGCTGTACTTCCTGATGAAAAAGAATTTCCTTACACCATTCGTTTAGTATCAGAGGTTCTTGAATCAAACGGATCTACATCACAAGCAAGTATTTGTGCTTCAACATTAGCTATGATGGATGCAGGTGTCCCAATTAAAGCTCCAGTTGCTGGTATTGCGATGGGGTTAATTAAAAAAGGTGAGCATTATTCTGTTTTATCTGATATTCAAGGAATGGAAGATCATTTAGGAGATATGGACTTTAAAGTAGCTGGAACAGCAAAAGGTGTAACAGCTCTTCAAATGGATATTAAAATCGATGGTCTATCACGAACAATTTTAGAAGAAGCATTAACACAAGCAAAAATCGGGCGCATGCATATTCTGGAAAGTATGATTGCAACCATTTCTGAACCACGTGAGAAATTGTCTAAATATGCTCCGAAAATTGTTATGATTAAGATCAACCCAGACAAGATTCGCGATGTAATTGGACCTGGTGGTAAGCAAATTAACAAAATCATCGACGAGACGGGTGTTAAAATTGATACAGAGCAAGACGGTTCAATTTATATCTCTTCAATCGATGAAGAAATGATTGCTCGTGCAAAACAAATCATCGAAAACATTGTACGTGTTGCTCAAGTGGGCGAGTACTTCATGGGTAAAGTGAAGCGTATCGAAAAATTCGGTGCTTTTGTTGAAATCTTCCCTGGTAAAGACGGTCTTCTTCATATTTCTGAAATTCAAGAAGAGCGTACGAAACAAGTTGAAGATGTGTTGAAGCTTGATGATGAATTAAAAGTTAAAGTTATTGAAATTGATAACCAAGGCCGAGTTAATTTATCACGTAAAATTGTTGTTAAAGAAGAAAAAGAAGCGGCAGAAAAAGCAGAAGCTTAAAACTGTTATGCACATACGTAAAGGGCTACCTATGTGATTGATAGGTAGCCCTTTTTACACTGATAAGAATTAATTAATTTAAGGATATCAGTATAAAATAAGACATAGCTTGCACCATTTTGGGTGCAAGCTGTGTTTTTCTAATATACATTAAATCATATTTAGGGATTTATGAGTATAATTAAGTGTGTTGGAAATGAGGGGGGTTCAAAAATGATGCAAAAACATACAAGTCAAAACGGTGTTCGGATAATATCCGAGCATATACCACATGTTCGTTCGGTTGCCGTTGGAGTTTGGGTACATGCTGGTTCACGTCATGAAAAGCCCGAGCAAAATGGGTTAACCCATTTTATCGAGCATATGCTTTTTAAAGGCACAGCTTCAAGATCGGCTCGTCAAATTGCAGAAGAATTCGACCGCATTGGTGGTCATGTAAATGCTTTTACATCAAAAGAATATACTTGCTACTACGCAAAAGTACTAGACCATCATGCGAAACATGCAGTTTCCGTTCTTGCAGATATGTTCTTCCATTCCCAATTTGATGAACAAGAATTAGATAAAGAACGTCAAGTAGTTTTAGAGGAAATATCAATGGTTGAAGATACACCTGATGATGATGTACATGAGCAATTATGGAATGTGATGTATCCCAACCAATCTATTGGTGCTTCAATTCTAGGTACAAAAGAGACTTTGTCAACATTTACTCGAGACACGATTCATCAATTTATGGATCATCATTATCGACCAGAACAAATTGTCATTTCTGTTGCAGGAAATATTCCAGAAGGCTTTATTGCCCATATTGATGGGCTATTTGGCCAATTCTCACCTACTTCAGAAAAGGTTGAAAAGACGATTTTTGAACCAGCAGTATTCTTTGCAGGGGAATCGAAAAAAACGAGAGATACTGAACAAGGACATATCTGTCTTGGGTATCCCGGTTTGAGTGTAAAACATCAGCATATTTATGATTTAGTTGTATTAAATAGCATATTAGGAGGCAATATGTCTTCACGACTTTTCCAAGAAGTACGTGAAGAAAAAGCATTAGCCTATTCTATATATTCTTATCATTCTTCCTATGAGGATAGTGGTTCAGTTGCCATATACGGTGGTACATCAAGCAGCCAAATGCCTGAACTTGAACAAACCATTCATGAAACCATTAATAAGGTTATCAGTGATGGTGTTACAGAGACTGAAGTAGATAATGCAAAAGAACAGTTAAAAGGTAATTTAATGTTGGGTTTAGAAAGTACAAATGCACGAATGAATCGAAACGGAAAAAATGAGTTAATTTTTGAAGAACACAAATCTTATGATGACGTGTTAAAAGCAATAGATGAAGTTCACATTCATCATGTTCAAAAATTAGTATCTGAGATCTTTGTTCAGAAACCAGCTTTATCTATAATTACCCCTAAACAATAGTTGGATCAAATGGCTCTGTTATACGATTTGTATAAAAGTCAACAGAGCCATACTAATATAAACAGAGAATACGCGTCCTATCCTGCAGACTGACTACCTAGCCTCCTCGCTAATAGTGTGGGAATAACGGACCGGCGAGATTCCACAGCTCGAACAAAGCAACGAAGGCTAAGGACGCTTGCCTGCACGTCCGCGGAAAGGGAGTAGAATTCCTCTTTTTTAATTAAGGCTTTTTTAAATTATTGTTAATTTTAAAACATTTAGGTGATTGTAGTGGAAGACGGCGACGCCTGCAGAAAGCGTCCGCCTGCAACGAAAATCAACAGTACAGCTATAAGACATTAAAAAAAGCATGTTAATGACCAGTAATCCCTGGTCATTAACATGCCTTTTTAATGAACGCTGAGGTCAGTTTTCGCATATAAATAATGTGATGGACACAGAGGAGGGACAAAATGTTACTATCTGAATTAGCCATTAAAGAATTAATCCAAATTGAAGATGGTAAGAGGCTTGGATTATTGGCAGATACTGAACTTATATTTGAACCAACGAGTGGTAAAATTGTTGGGTTTTTAGTATTAAAAAATCAATCAAATCGACCATTTAAATCAAAAACCGTATCAAAAAATACGTATATCGCTTGGGAAGATATCGTGTTAATAGGAGAGCATCGAATTTTATTTACTAAAATGTCTTATCTCGATTCGGACTACCATTCATGAGCTCTTCCAAATGGTGTGTAATCGGAACAGATCCAAGAATGACAAAGCTTGCAATCGAACTGAAGTCTATAGGGGAAGACGTATTATATGTAAAATCTAAAGCATGGGGTTATCAACTTGAGCGATCTATCTTGGAATTCCAACCAGAAAAGATTGTGTTTCCTATTCAACCACTTGAGTTAGCTGTACCCAACATTAATACAGATATCTTCGAACATATGCCAACTTGTTTTGTAGGAAGGCTAACTTCAGATTGGTCTCAGTTATTAACTAGCATGAACTGTCCCGTTATACGGTACCTAGAAAATGAAGAATTTATTTGGTTAAATGCAAAATTAACAGCAGAAGGTTATATCGCTGCTTATTATTTGAACGAAAAACAAACAATAGCAGGAAAAAAATTCGTCATAGCTGGTTTTGGAAGAGTTTCGAAATTATTAGCTGCACAATTAAAGAAAATGGATGCATTCCCACTTATCGTGGTAAGGTCATTAGATCAATTGGCAGAGGCAAAAGCCATGGGTTACGAAGCAGAATTTCTCAGCCCAGCTATTAATTGTGAGGATGTAATTTTTATTAATACAATACCGGCCATTTGGTTGACCGATAATTATGTCCAAAAGATTTCAAAAGTAAAAACATTTTACGATATTGCTTCTGCCCCAGGGTGTTTAAATAGTAAGGAATCTTTAAACGTACCGTACCATTTATACACATCACTACCTGGACAATTTATCGAAAATGATGCAGCCTCTTTACTATCGAGTTGTATCCAGAGGCTGTCTAAACAATCAGAAGGAGGAAGTATGTGTTAACAAATAAAAGAATCGGGTTTGGTATTACTGCCTCACATTGTACGTATGAAGAAGTTGTTCCAAAGATTGCAGCTTTACGTGCATATGGGGCTATTGTTGTGCCAATCGTTACTCATTCTGTATTAGCAGCAGCCACAAGATTTGGAACTGGAGACGAATGGGTGACGAAAATTGAAGAAGCAGCAGGTGCAAAAGTAATTTCGACGATTGCGGATGCAGAACCACTTGGACCTAAAGCCCCTTTAGATTGCATGGTGATTGCACCTATGACAGGAAACTCGTTGAGTCGCTTCGCAAATGCAGCAACGGACTCTCCTGTTTTAATGGCTGCTAAAGCCACGATGAGAAACGGGTGCCCCGTAGTTATTGGAATTTCTACAAATGATGCCCTCGGATTAAATGGTGTAAATTTGATGAAGCTTCTCAATTCCAAACATATTTACTTCATCCCCTTCGGTCAAGATGATCCCTACAAAAAACCCAACTCCTTAATTGCAGACTTCACAAAAATCGCTCCTACGATTGAAGCGGCAATCAACCATCAGCAACTTCAACCCATACTAATCCAACATGAATTATCCAATTAATTTTCATGCACAATACCGCAATTTTATGATACAATACCTCCATTGTGTACCTGTTTTATTGATGAAGGAGAGATTTCAATGACAAAACTTTATTCGTTAGCCATCGTTGGGGCAACTGGTGCGGTGGGCGAAAAAATCAAAGAACAATTAGAAAAAAGAAATTTCCCAATTAAACAAATAAAATTTTTAGCCTCTAAGCGTTCAGCAGGAAAATCTATTAACTTTCTTAACAAGACTTATATTGTAGAAGAAGCTACACCAGAAGCATTTGAAGGAATAGATATTGCTCTCTTTAGTGCAGGTGGATCTGTTTCTAAAGAATTAGCTCCTGAAGCCGCGAAAAGAGGTGCGGTGGTTATTGATAATACAAGTGCTTTTCGTATGGATATAGAAGTTCCTCTTGTTGTTCCCGAGGTCAATCCTAAAGATTTGCACGGACATAAAGGGATTATTGCAAATCCTAATTGCTCCACTATTCAGATGGTTGTAGCACTTGAACCCATTCGTCAAGCGTATGGATTAAATCAAGTTGTTGTATCAACATACCAAGCGGTTTCTGGTGCTGGAGCTAATGCTATTAAAGAATTGGAAGAACAAAGTCAAACATTTGGTGAAACAAAAGATAAGCAAGCCAATATACTTCCAGTTAAAAGCGCAACCAAGCATTATCCAATTGCATTTAATGTCATTCCACAAATAGACGTACTTGACGAAAATGGATACACATTTGAAGAAATGAAAATGATTAATGAAACGAAAAAAATAATGCATATGCCAGAATTAGCTGTATCGGCAACTTGCGTCAGATTACCGGTCGTTTCTGGTCATTCTGAGTCTGTATTTATACAAATCGAAAAAGATGATGTTACTGTTGAAGACCTGAAAAAGCTTTTAGCTGAGTCTAAAGGGATTCAATTACTAGATAATCCATCCCAACAAGAGTATCCAATGCCTTTATTTGCTGAAGGTGAAGATCCTGTCTTCGTGGGAAGAATTCGAAAAGACCTTTCAAATAATAAAGGATTTCATTTATGGATTGTCGCTGATAATTTGCTTAAGGGAGCGGCGCTAAATTCAATCCAAATTGCTGAAGCAATGATCGAAGAGGGAATATTGTAAGGGGGAATAGACATGCAAATCGGCCGCGTATCAACAGCCATGATTACACCATTTCTACCTGATGGTTCTATCCATTTTGAAATGGTTGCAAAATTAATTGAACATTTAATCGCAACAGGTACCGATTCTGTTGTTGTATGTGGAACAACAGGTGAATCTCCAACTTTAACGACCCAAGAAAAAACGGATCTCATTCGCTTCACCGTCGAGGCTGTTAATAATCGAATCCCAGTTATTGCGGGTACAGGGAGTAATAGCACTCAAGATTCGATCGAATTAACAAAAATGGCAGATGAAGCAGGTGTTGACGGCATTATGTTAGTCACGCCTTATTACAATAAACCCGATCAAAGAGGAATGTATGAGCATTTTAAAACAATTGCCGGAGTGACGAAACTTCCGGTATTGCTATATAATATTCCCGGCCGTTCCGTTGTGAATATGTTGCCAGAAACTGTGGAAATGCTAAGCCGAATTCCTAATATACATGCGATCAAAGAAGCAGGTGGAAATTTAGAGCAAATGTCAGATATCATCGCCAGTACTGAAGACGGTTTTGACGTTTACAGTGGAGATGACGGATTAACATTGCCATTGTTGTCTATAGGCGGTGCCGGAGTCATTTCCGTGGCTTCTCATGTTGTTGGAGAAGATATGCAAAGACTTATTCGTGCATTCGAAGAAGGGCGTCATCAAGATGCAGCAACCATTCATCATGCTCTTTTGCCATTAATTCGTGCATTATTTGAGAAGCCTAATCCAGTCCCTGTGAAATATGCACTTGGGAAGTTAGGTTTAGATGCGGGATCCGTCCGTTTACCACTAGTTGATATGACGGATGAAGAGAAAGAAATATTTGATCAAGCATGGGAATTATATGAACAAAAAAGAAGTAATTTCAAATAATTGAGAAGGTCAGTCATGTACTGACCTTTTTTTGTTTGTACTGTTGTCATGTCTACCGTATAATGAAGTACAGTGGAAATTGTTCGGGTAAATTTTTAGGAGGAAAGCACGTGACTAAAACAAAAAATGAAATGATTCGTATCATCCCCCTCGGTGGAGTTGGGGAGATCGGAAAAGCCATGTACGTTGTCGAAATTGACGAAGAAATATTTATAGTAGACAGTGGACTAATGTTTCCGGAAGATGAAATGCTTGGTATTGATATTGTCATTCCAGATGTTACATATCTAGAAGAAAACAAAGACCGTATTAAAGGGATTTTCTTGACGCATGGTCATGAAGATGCAATTGGCTCGATTGCTTATTTATTAAATAAAATTCAAGCACCTATATATGGATCACGCTTAACAATCGCGTTGGCAAAAGAGCATTTAAAAGAATTACCAGCACCACACCCAGTGAAGTTTTTTGAAGTAACAAATCGTAGTCGAATGAACTTTAAATCCACATATGTAACATTTTTTCACACTACACATAGTATCCCAGATTCTTTAGGAATCGCATTCCACACGTCTGAAGGAGCAATCGTTCACACTGGAGAATTTAAATTTGATCAATCAGCTCAAGGAAGCTACCGTCCGGATATTGCTAAAATGGCTGGCTTAGGTGAAGAAGGCGTATTTATTTTAATGTCCGATTCTACCGAGGCAGAAAGACCTGGATATACAACGTCTGAAGCTGTCATTGAAGGACATTTATCGGAAGCTTTTTATGGAGCAAAAGGAAGAATATTAGTTTCACTATACTCTTCAAACTTTATTAGAATTCAACAAGTTTTTAATAAATCGTTAGAAGTAAAACGAAAAGTTGCCGTTGTTGGAAAAACGTTAGAAAACGTATTCGAAGTCGGACTAAAATTAGGTTACTTAACGGTAGACGAGGATACATTGATTTCAATAAAAGATATCGATAAATATGCGGATGACGAAGTGATTATTATCGTCTCTGGTACACAAGGTGAACCACTAGAAGCATTAGAAAAAATGGTTCGCAAACATCATAAAGATGTGA
>JBEVEQ010000173.1:0-2506 GCA_040512715.1 Paenisporosarcina sp.
CCACAACTTCAGGAGCTGTTGTATTAGCTGGGATAACTTCTAAAAGTTTCAAATAACGAGGTGGATTAAAGAAATGTGTTCCTAAGAAATGCTTTCCAAAATCTTCTGAACGACCCTCCACCATAGCATTAATACTAATGCCTGATGTATTTGAACTAATGATTGTGCCTGGCTTACGAATTGCATCTATTCTTTCATATAAACTCTTTTTAATTTCTAAGTTTTCAACTACTACTTCAATAATCCAGTCGACGTCTTTTAGTTTTTCAAGATCGTCCTCTAAGTTTCCTGCCGTTATTAACTGTAAGTTTTTCTTAGCACTAAGTGGTGCAGGTTTTTGCTTCAACAACTTTTGAATAGCTGTCCCCGCGAATTTATTTCTTATTGTTGGATGCTCTATAGTTAGTCCCTTTGCTTCCTCATCTTTGCTTACCTCTTTTGGTACGATATCTAATAGTAATGTAGGAATACCGATATTCGCTAAGTGAGCAGCAATTCCTGACCCCATAACTCCTGAACCTAATACAGCGGCCTTTTTAATTTGATATGTCATATGCAAAGCCTCCCCTTCATCTTGAATGAACGCTCATTCATTTTATTCACAAAAAAAATAGAAGCAATCTCTATGTCTATTAGTTTAGACCAAAATTTAAATTTTCGCAATAATAAAATGAATAAATAATGCTTTTTTCTTTCTCCAACATAAGAAACAGTGTACACTGTAAACAAAGTCATAGGAGGTAAATAAACATGCAAAAAATTACAACTACTGAACAATTCAATGAGATCATTTCTGGTGATAAAGAGGTATTAGTAAAATTTGAAGCTGGCTGGTGTCCTGATTGCCGTCGTATGGAAATGTTCATCGATCCGATCGTTGAAAAATACAACCAATACACATGGTACGAGGTAAATCGTGATGAACTTCCGGACGTAGCTGAAAAATATGAAGTAATGGGAATTCCAAGCCTTCTTATTTACAAAAATAGCGAGAAAAAAGCACATCTTCATAGCGCAAATGCAAAATCCCCTGAGCAGGTTACTGAATTTTTAGATGCACAAAGTAAGTAAGAAAGTATCTATAGTAAAATATATCTAACGTTTATACTCGACGAGCTTTCTGCATGAGCACGGTAACAGAATCATAGATACCAAGAAGTATATGGATAGAAGGGCTGTTTCTATTAGAAGCAGCCTTTTCTTTTATAATTAGTAGATAACTAAGCGGAATAACAGAAAAAAACAGAGGTGCTTACTTATATGTCACAAGAACAAGAAATAATGGAACTTAAAGAAAAAATCGCTTATTACGAAAAAATTATTAAAACAATTTCTACACCTATTATTCCATCCATCGTTCCCAAGACGATTTTAATCCCTATTGCTGGCTATATGTTTAGAGAGCGCTTTGAAAATATTCAAACTAAAACGCTACAATATATTGGAGAACACAAAGAAATTGAACAAGCTGTATTTGATTTTACTGGTGTAAATGTAGAAGATGTGGAGGCCTTTGACTATAACGAACTTGCACTGGCTATTTCTAGTTTGAATAGCTCTCTTCGTTTAATGGGTATTCGCCCTATTTATGTTGGATTCAATCCTCGTTTTATCCGTGAAATTGTGCATGCTAGTATCCAAGTTGATATTGAGACGTATAAAAGTTTCCGTGAAGCATTGAAAAAACTTTTAGGTGAATCCAATAATACCATTAATATTAAAAAATAATGTTCAGGGGAATTGCTTATTGTATAGCGATTCTCCTTTTGTTTTGCTTTCGCTCTAGTAATTTTAAAAAGCCGTAAAACAAATTGGTCCATTTTTTGGTTTAAACCATTCATCTAGTTTTTTAGGATCTATCTGATGTATCTCTGCTTCTCCGATATTATATAGTGATTCTACCGTTACACAGCCCATCCACCACGAACTTAAATCATGGATTCCGATCGTTATATTCGCTTGTATAGTATCTTCTACTTTCTGAATTCCCCACTGCCCACTACTATAAGATAATTCATATAATCCATGTTGCTCAGGAATAAATGTATCCTCAATTGCCAATAAAACTTTTGTCTTATCTTGAGGTTTTCCTAGACCATGAAAATTAGTGCCTCTAACAAATGACTCTATACTTGTAATTCGATACATAATACCAGAACCTGTCGTGGCCACCTCATGATATACACTTGGAATTACATGATTGGAATCATTCGATGGATTAGAAAGACTATATACAAATGATTGGTCATTCGTTCGGAAAATTACTCGATCTACTTGATCCTGTTGTGAACTTACCCATGAAGCGAGTTGCTTATAGGCACTTGTGTTACTCCAGATCCATTCATGAATAATCATATGTTGATGTAGAAAATGACTATCTTTTACTGGTTCCAACGTGAAAGCTAGTGCCCCAACTAAATGATTTTCCTCTTCCACACCAACATAATATGTTTTTCTCGCTTTAATATACTCTCTTTCCTTCCAAGTTCTTTTCAACATACCATGG
>JBEVEQ010000205.1:0-3238 GCA_040512715.1 Paenisporosarcina sp.
GTGATTTCTAATATCTTGTAAAGTTCGTATAATTAAATCATGGTCATCAAATTTTTCTAGATGGCTATGTTGAAATTTATGTATTAAGGTTGGATGACCTATACGCCTTGGTTTATATATACCCAGATTAGCATTAATGGATTGTCTTAAAGTATCATAATAGTATTCGTAAACGGTCCTAAGTGACCCAACCTCTTCTACAAATAAAGCAAATTGTTCGGGAGAAAAATCGATACAAACATATTTATTTTGATGAAGTAGGAAATGCACAGATAATATTGAATCATCTAAATGGTGTCCTATCTTGTTTAATAGATTCCTTGTTCCTTCTTCGAACCCCTGGATATAATCTACTTCAAGTCCAATGTTTATTTGAATGGAAGAAGCATATTTATTTTTGAGTTTTTGTAATTCAGTAATGTAAGGATCTAATAGTTCCATTTTCATAAAGCTGTCTTTGTTTGGAACAGTGTCTACAAACTCGCCTGGAGCAGGTGCATGTTCGGTGAAAGTAATGTGAGTAAAATCATTTTTTATCGCTTTTTCAATATATTTTTCAAATGTATCTTTTGATCCATGAGGACAAAAAGGGCTATGAATATGACCGTCAATTTTCAAAAAAGGACACCTCCAAGTAAAAAGAACCGATTTTTTTCTCTATTTCAGCAAAATTCTTGTAATTTCGTCAGCATATTTACTTGATTCATGGTAAGATTACATGTATGAAATGGCATAGACCGTGATTTGGGGACAGGGGGCTTACGATGGATTATATCATTATTGCAATCATCGTACTAATAGCGCTGCTCGTAGTTGGATTTTCCTTCCGACGAAAACATAATGCTGAAATAAAGCGTTTGGAGCATGAAAAACATCAAATTCAAAATAAACCAATTTTAGAAGAAATGACGAAAGTAAAACAATTAAATATGAATGGTCAAACGGAAGAAATGTTTGAAAGCTGGAGAAATAGCTGGACTGAAGTTATGGACATACATATGCCAGAAATTGATGCGCTCTTGTTCGATGCAGAGGAATCAATCGATAGATTCCGTTTTAAACGTGCAACTGCCATTGAAAAGGAAATTAGCCAACTGATAAAAGATTGTGATAATCAGATGTCACAAATCTTAGTAGAGTTGGAATCATTAATTGGTAGTGAAGAAAAGAATCGAATCGAAATCGATCAATTAAAAGAACAATATCGGTCTGCCCGTAAAACGCTATTAGCACATCAGCATTCGTTTGGCGCAGCAGCTGTTCCACTAGAAAAGAAATTAGAAGAATTCGTTCCTTTATTTGAAGAATACGATCACCTGACTAATTCGGGGAATTATATGCAAGCACGTGAAATCGTAATAGCTCTTTGCCAAGAAGGCGAAAGAGTGTTTAGCATTTTACATGACATTCCTTCTTTATTAACAGAAATTCAAAATAAGATCCCTTCAAATATTCATGATCTTAGAAGTGGTCAACGTGAGATGGAAGAACAGTCCTACTATTTAGAGCATTTAGAGATGACGGAGCAACTGAATAGATTAGAGGAAGAATTAGTTACTTTAAAAGAATCAGTTATTCAGTTAGAACTTACTCATGTTTTACCTCGAGTACATGAAATTAATGATGAAATTGAAACGTTTTACGATTTACTTGAAAAAGAAGTAATGGCGAAACGCTTCGTAGACCAAAATCGTCAGTCTACAGAACTTCGTTTAGCAGAAGTCACTACCATCACGAGACAAACGAATGATGAAGCTGCTTATGTTCAACAAAGTTACCGTATTCCAGAAAAAGAAGCGGAAATTCCACAAGTTTGCTTAAAACAAATTGAATCTTTACAAAAACGCTATGATTTACTTTCTCAAAGAGCAAGCGAAGATCAATTAGCTTATTCCATCTTGCAAGATGAATTAACTCTGATTGCAGCAGATTTAGAAAATCTATATGAAGAACAAGATCAATTTGCTAACAGTTTAAAAAATCTTCGTATTGATGAAAATAGAGCACGCACAAAACTAGATGAATTAAAGCGTTTATTGCATGAAACGGACCGCATGTTACATAAAGCAAATATGCCTGGCATTCCTGAAGAAATGGATGTTCGTCTTGAGGAAGCGGAGGAACATATTTACCTTGTTATCCAAAGCCTACAGGAAGTCCCATTGAACATGAAATTAGTGGATTCATACCTTTCGAAAGCTGACAAATGTATACATGAAGTGCATGAGAAATCAAAAGAGATGTTAGAAAATGTTCTTTTAATTGAACGAATCATTCAATATGGTAATCGTTACAGAGCAAGCCATCCTCAAATGAATCAGCGTTTATTAGAAGCTGAATCAGCCTTTAGACAATTAAGATATACCAAAGCGCTTGAGGAAGCTGCTACTGCTGTGGAAGAAGTGGAACCTGGAGCAATGAAACGAATCGAAGTACTTGTCAAAGAAGACGCTTGGCGTTCATAATAGGAGCATCATTAACCACCTCACAATATCCTTGTGGGTGGTTTTCTTTTCGAAAGGAAGAATGCAGTTGAATTATTTGGATCATAGTGCGACTACAAAGCCACGTAAGGAAGTACTTGACGCATTTGTTAAGGTGAACGAAGAGTACTATGGAAATCCTGCATCCATTCATGAAATGGGCGTAGAAGCGAATGCTTTATTGGAAAGAGCGCGTTCACAAATAGCAGGTATGCTAGGCACGGAAAATCACAAAGTTATTTTCACATCTGGTGGAACTGAATCAAATCATTTTTCAATTACTGGAGTTGCTAAGGGATTGAAAAGTCGTGGTTCACATATCATCACTTCAAAAATCGAGCATCCTTCTGTTCTTGAAACTGTAAAACAATTAGAAAATGATGGCTTTGAAATTGATTATTTAGATGTGAATAAAGATGGAATCGTGTCTATAGAGGATTTACAGTCGAAGCTTCGAAAAGACACAGTACTTGTTAGTGTTATGCACATTAATAATGAAATTGGTTCAATTCAACCCATTGCAGAATTAGCGATGCATATAAAAAAATATAGCCGTGCCATTTTTCATGTGGATGCCATTCAAAGTTTCGGGAAATATTCTGTTGATTTTGACTCATTAGGCGCGGATATAGTTTCAATCTCGGGCCATAAAATAAATGGTCTTAAAGGTACTGGGATTGTCGCTTGGAAGCCTGAGTTGACTTTTTTACCAGTACTAGTCGGAGGTGGACAAGAGTATGGTTTGCGAAGTGGAA
>JBEVEQ010000216.1:0-4868 GCA_040512715.1 Paenisporosarcina sp.
GTCACTGAACAACCTCTGTCTTTGAAGCAGGGACAAGTATTCCATGGCAATATTAATAAATTGTACCCAAATCAAACTGCTGAAGTACAGGTTGGCCATCAAAAAATGATCGCAAAGCTTGAAGTCCCATTAAAATCTGGGGATTCTCATTATTTTCAAGTCACAAGTGTTAAGCCGGAATTACAATTAAAAGTAGTTACAGGACCACTATCTCAAACGGCGACAACATCGGTACAAATTCAACAATTAATGGATTCACTACAATTGCCAAAGACGCAGATGATGCAGTCTCTTGTCCAACATATGGTAAAGGAACAAATTCCGTTATCAAAAGACCAACTTATTCAAGCTGAACAATGGATTAAAAATCTACCACCCCAAGTGAAAATAGCTGATGCATTGCAAGCAATTCAACGAATGAGTGATTTGAAGTTGCCTTTTACAAATGAAATATTCCGATCTTTAATAAGTGGACAAGACAAAACGGGATTAAATTCATTATTGGATTCGCTAAAACAAGTATTACAAACTGACCAATCAATACCTCCTGCTCAAAAGGCAACGATTCAACAAACCTTGACGCAAATTACACAACCACTTGCAAAAGAACTGGGTGGAACAATAGTTGGTAAAGCAATGGAGACGTTACTCTCAACCAATGCTTCAATTAGTGATAAATCCAGTTTATTAAGCATGCTAAAAGAAGTGGGACTAGTTCCAAAACAAGCTTCAATCTCTAATTTTTTGATTCCACAAACAACAGCTGTGGCGAGTTCTCGAGTGGAAAATCAAATAACGATAGGTCAACAATTAACGCGGTTACATCAAACAACGCCCAATCAAGTTCAATCTAATCTGCAAGCATTACAAACGTCTATACAGCAAAATCAATTGTTATCTAGTGAAACCAAACAACAATTACAAATTGAATTACAACGCTTAGAAAGTATTCCTGTAAATTCTATAGCTTGGAAAGCAAGTTTGAAATCAGCAACAAATGAAATCGTGCGAGCTTTTGCTGCAATCAGCCAAACAGCACCTTTTCAAACAGATTTGCAAGGCAATGCTCCTAAAGAGCATCTTTTATCCTTACTACAAGCGTTAACCGGAGCGAATCCTAGTGCGAAAGTATTTCAACAGCTAACGACAATTGCTACCCATTCTACACAAATACCAGTACAACAAGTTTTAAATCAAGCTGAAATAGCTGTCCAATCTGGAGTAAATCAAAAAACCATTGAAATGGCAATGAAGCAAGTTTTACAAGATTTAGGTTTTTCTTATGAAGCCAAATTAGGTCAAATAGGAAGCAATCTTTCACAAATGAGTGAAGCACTAAAGCCTCAACTCTTAGCTTTATTGCAAGATCCAAGCATTTCACTACCGATGAAAGAGGTAGCAGATACCATCATCGCTAGAATGAATGGACTGCAAATATTATCTGGTGAAAATGGACCACAACATCAGTTATTAATGCAAGTTCCACTCGATTTTTTTGGTAAACGTATGGATGCAACGCTACAATGGAATGGACGTATGAAAGAAGATGGAAAAATTGATTCAAATTATGCACGTGTCATGTTTTATTTAGATTTGAATACTCTAAAAGAAACGGTTATTGATATGCAAGTGCAAAATCGAGTGGTTACCGTGACCATTTTTAACGAAAATGAGGCACTGCAAAACCTAGCGGCTCCTTTTAAAGAAGCGTTAAAAAGGGGATTGCAAGCATTGGATTACCAATTATCAGGCGTCTTTATGAAGCCGTTTGAGAAACAACCGATTCCTGGAGTTGATCGTCAAAATCAAGTGGTTACACAAGGAGTCGACAATAAAATATGAATGAAGATAATCTAAAAAGAAAAGAAGCAATTGCACTTACATATAAACCAGACTCTGAAAATGCACCCGTTATAATTGCAAAAGGTAAAGGGAAAATTGCGGAAAACATCTTGAAAAAAGCACAAGAAAATCATATTCCGATACAAGAGGACCCAAGTCTAGTTTCCTTACTTGGTCAATTGAATATCAATGAGTCAATCCCGGAGGAATTATATCAAGCGGTGGCGGAAGTCTTTGCCTTTATTTATCGCATTGATCAGTCTCAAGGATTAAAAAGAAGATAAAAGAGATCTTTCGTTATCATCATTTGATAGACGAAGGAACTCTTTTTTTATTCCGAAAAACAGTGGAGAAGGCAGCAAAATTATTCACCAAAAAACGACAAGATGTCGGAATATTTGATGTTTTACGTGTTACAGCAGTCTTATGTGGACATTGTATGACAGGTTTTATACAATGGTAAAGGTAGTAAATTACTTGACAGAAGTTTGATTGGAGGATGTAAGATGAATATCCATGAATATCAAGGTAAACAACTCCTCAGACAATATGGAGTCGCAGTGTCGAACGGTTTAGTTGCTTTTTCTCCTGAAGAAGCTGTAAAAGCTGCAAAAGAACTTGGCACAGACGTTGTCGTGGTGAAAGCTCAAATCCATGCAGGTGGTCGTGGTAAAGCTGGTGGTGTTAAAATCGCGAAGAACTTAGATGAAGTTCGCACATACGCGAAAGAACTTCTAGGGAAGGTCCTTGTTACTCATCAAACAGGTCCTGAAGGAAAAGAGATTAAGCGTCTTCTTGTTGAAGAAGGATGCGATATCAAAAAAGAGTATTATATTGGTTTAGTTCTAGACCGTGCAACTTCTCGTGTAACTCTTATGGGTTCTGAAGAAGGCGGAATGGACATTGAAGAAGTAGCTGAAGCAACTCCTGAAAAAATCTTCAAAGAGGTTATTGATCCAGTTGTTGGATTGACAGGATTCCAAGCTCGTCGTATGGCATTTAACATGAACATTCCAGCTAATTTAGTTAACAAAGCTGCAAAATTCATGCTTGGTCTATACCAAGTATTTGTTGAAAAAGATGCAGCAATCGTTGAAATTAACCCACTTGTTGTTACAGGTGGTGGAGACGTAATGGCTCTTGATGCGAAGTTTAACTTTGATGCCAATGCATTATATCGTCATAAAGACATCTTGGAATTACGCGACTTCGACGAAGAAGATGCAAAAGAAATCGAAGCGTCTAAATATGATCTAAGCTATATTTCTTTAGACGGCAACATCGGTTGTATGGTTAACGGTGCTGGACTAGCTATGGCAACAATGGATACGATTAGCTACTACGGCGGATCACCCGCTAACTTCCTTGACGTTGGGGGCGGCGCGACAGCTGAGAAAGTAACGGAAGCATTCAAAATCATCCTTTCGGACAAAAATGTTAAAGGAATTTTCGTTAACATCTTTGGTGGAATCATGAAGTGTGACGTTATCGCTGAAGGCGTAATCACAGCTGCGAAAGAAGTTGGATTACAAGTACCACTAGTTGTTCGTCTAGAAGGAACTAACGTGGACCTTGGTAAGAAATTATTAAATGAATCTGGCTTAAACATTGTTGCGGCTGGTTCTATGGCGGATGGCGCGCAAAAGATTGTTGAACTTGTAGGCTAAGAAAGGCAGGGACAAAAGATGGGCGTATATATTAATAAAGATACGAAAGTAATTGTTCAAGGTATTACTGGATCAACTGCTCTTTTCCATACAAAAGAAATGCTTGAGTATGGTACAAAAATCGTCGCAGGTGTTACACCTGGTAAAGGCGGTACTGAAGTTGAAGGCGTACCCGTATTTAATACAGTAGAAGAAGCTGTTAAAGCAACAGGCGCTAATGTGTCAGTTATTTATGTTCCAGCTCCTTTCGCTGCTGATGCAATTTTAGAAGCAGTCGATGCCGATTTAGATATGACGATCTGTATTACTGAACACATTCCAGTATTGGATATGGTTAAAGTAAAACGTTATATGGAAGGCAAGAAAACTCGTTTAGTTGGACCGAACTGTCCAGGAGTTATCACTGCTGATGAATGTAAAATCGGGATTATGCCTGGTTACATTCACAAAAAAGGCCATGTAGGCGTAGTTTCACGTTCTGGAACACTGACTTATGAAGCGGTTCACCAACTTTCTCAAGCAGGAATTGGACAAACTACTGCAGTAGGTATCGGCGGAGACCCGGTTAACGGAACAGACTTTATTGACGCTCTTACTGCGTTCAATGAAGATCCAGAAACATTAGCTGTTGTTATGATTGGTGAAATCGGCGGAACTGCTGAAGAAGAAGCAGCTGAGTGGATCAAAGCAAACATGACAAAACCTGTTGTCGGCTTCATTGGCGGACAAACAGCTCCTGAAGGTAAACGTATGGGCCATGCCGGTGCGATTATCTCTGGTGGTAAAGGTACAGCTGCTGAAAAAATCAAAGCGATGAATGCTGCTGGTATGGAAGTTGCACCAACTCCTTCTGTTATCGGTGAAACATTAATCAAAGTGATTAAAGAAAAAGGCTTGTACGATCAATGTAAAACACATTAATATAATGTTAAGCGGCACATCAACCGATGTGTCGCTTTTTTAATAGACTCTGATAACTTTTACTGTTGATTTTCAAAAATAAACGAGGGAATGTACTATCAACAATATTTTTTAACAGAGCCAATAGAAGGAGGAAACGAATGAAAGATAATCACTTTAAGCAACGTCTACTAGCCTTGCACTATGTATTTCCAGTGCCTCTAAACAGACTTACCCCACTTCTTCAGGTTGACCCTGAGCTAGAGTCTGTAGACAAAATACCAATCCATCAACTTTCCCATTTATTAAAATTATCCTATGAAAGAACGGTAAGATTTCAAAAATCGTATGATAAATCGTTAGAAACCCCACTTCTACGGGCATATGAAAAGCACCAAATTATCCCCATATTATTTAATGAATCCACTTACCCTAAACAATTATTAACCTTGTATGATC
>JBEVEQ010000236.1:0-10940 GCA_040512715.1 Paenisporosarcina sp.
TCCGAAGGGTTCAATTCATTAAAAGATAAATTAGAAGATTGGATTAAACAATCTGGTCAATGAGAAAAAGCGAGCAATCTCTTCAGTGAGAATGCTCGCTTTTCTTATTTTGTTGCTCAGTTATTAAATATTATTGTGTGAAAGGGGGTGAATTCTCTCTCTATTAATAAAGCTCTGTCATATTTCATTGCAATTTTATACTATTTAGGAAATTGTAGCAAACCAGCGAAGACTCCTGAGGGAAAGCGAGACAAGCTAGACCCCACAGAAGCGAAGCGACGTGGTGGCTCATCGCTCGCCCTAGGAAAAACGAAGCTGTATCGCGGAATATCAACAGCAATATTTAACAGGACCGAAATCATTTCTTCATCTTCCTTAAGCGATATTGCAAGTTTTGCCTACTCATTCCTAAAGCATTAGACGCTTTCGTTACATTGCCTTCAAACATCCCCATAACTTTTTGCAAGTAGTACATTTCCGCTTCTCTTAAATAATCTTCTAACGGCAACAAATCCCTCTCTGATTGAACGACAAAGTCTTCAGCGCGCTTTAAGGGTGCCCTTATTTCTTGGACCTTTAATTTAAAATGTAAAGGTAACATCTCAAATGTAACGAGTTCTTCCGACGTAATCATAGAAGATATTTCATCTAATAGTATTTCTACTTCTTTTAAATTCCCTGGCCAATCATACGAATGAAACAATTCGCGAACATCTGGAGTTAATCCGGAAATATTTGAACCAAAACGAACTCTATGTCTGGCAAAATAATCATGAACAAAAGGATCCATGTCCTCTCGACGTTCTCTTAGTGGAGGAACATTTATTGTCATTGAGGCAAAGAAATAATATAAATCTTTTAAAAGCTCTCCAGAAGCGATTAAGTCGATTGGATCGGCACCTACACTTGCTAAAAATAAATGCCCACTAAGTGTCGGATCATTGACCATCTCAAGTAATTGCTGTTGCATAGATAGTGATAAGAGGTCAACTCGTTCACAGAAAATTGTACTCTCATCTAGAACAACTAAATCTTCTTTTAATTTATTTAGAATCGTTGGGTCCGAATTGTGACAATATAACGTATAAAAATGAACTAAAGGTGGTGACAATTCATAATGAATGCCTTCAGCCACTAAATCCTTACCAGTGCCAGCCTCGCCTATTAATAAGACAGACAAGCGAGCCGTGGCTGCTTTTTTTGCAGTCGATATAACCTGTTTCATGGCATCTGAGACTGCCGTAATAACGGAAAACGTGATAGGTTCTCCATATCTGCGTAAGGGTTGATAAACTAATCGTTCAAGTGTTGTTACATCTCTTGCTAATTCAACTGCTCCAATTAAAACCCCATCTAGATATACAGGATAGGTATCATTTATCGTTGTGATTTCATGTCCATTACGATTCCAATAGGTTTGTTTAACATTTAAGACTTGCTCTCCACTTTGTAGTACTTTTAATAAAGTACTTTCTTGTTGATCAAACTGAAATAGTTCCAACAATGTTCGATCGGCTACATCGTGTAAATCCAGTCCTTCTATGTTTTTCATCTTTTCGTTGTATAAAATAGTGCGTCCTGATTGGTCAATTGCATGTATACCAACGGAAATATGGTCGCTTGCGAATCTATAAAAGGGTAGTAATTCAAGTTCTCTGTGATTCATTGGAGGTCCACTCCTAACTTTTTTTTACGAAAATAAGAAATATCACTTGAAAAACGCAACAATCTTTTGCATTATTATAGATGTAAACGAAATAAAAGTGCAAATTATTTTTGCACTAAAATAAATTATAGGAGGATTCACATGATTCCTTATAAACACGAAGCATTCACTGATTTTTCAAAAGAAGAAAACAAAAAAGCTATTCAAGATGGTTACAAAACAGTAGCTGGCTATTTGGGTCAAGATTTCCCACTAATTATTGGTGGCGAAAGAATTACGACTGAAGAGAAAATTGTATCTTACAATCCTGCAAATAAAACTGAAGTAGTTGGTTCAGTATCTAAAACAAGTCATGATTTAGCTGCAAAAGCTATGGAAATTGCAGACGCTACATTTAATACATGGAAAAAAGTAAAACCTGAAATTCGTGCGGATGTCCTATTCAAAGCTGCTGCTATTATGCGTCGTCGTAAATTCGAGTTTTCAGCATTGCTTTCTAAAGAAGCAGGTAAAACATGGGTAGAAGCTGATGTTGAAGCTGCTGAAGCAATCGACTTCCTTGAATATTATGGACGTCAAATGCTTCGTCTAAAAGATGGTCAACCAGTTGAAAGCCGTCCAGGTGAGTATAACCGTTATGACTATATTCCATTAGGTGTTGCAGTAGTAATTTCTCCTTGGAATTTCCCATTCGCAATCATGGCTGGTACAGCCGTAGCAAACATTGTTGCTGGTAACACAGTATTACTAAAACCTGCTTCTACAACTCCGATTGTTGCATATAAATTTGTTGAAGTATTAGAAGAAGCTGGTATGCCAGCAGGCGTATTGAATTTCATTCCAGGTTCTGGTGCTGAAGTTGGCGATTTCTTAGTTGATCACCCACGTACTCGTTTAATCAGCTTCACTGGTTCACGTGATGTAGGTCTTCGTATTTTCGAACGATCTTCTAAGTTAAATGAAGGTCAAATTTGGATTAAACGTGTTATCGCTGAAATGGGTGGTAAAGATACGATTGTTGTCGATAAAGAGGCTGATTTAGAATTAGCTGCTCAATCGATTGTGAAATCTGCATTTGGTTTCAGTGGTCAAAAATGTTCTGCATGTTCACGTGCTGTAATCGTAGAAGACGTTTACGATCAAGTTTTAAATCGTGTAGAAGAATTAACAAAAGCCCTATCTGTAGGTGTTCCAGATCAAGATGAGCACTTTGTAGGACCAGTTATCGATGGAGCTGCTTTCAAAAAAATCATGAGCTACATTGAAATTGGTAAAGGTGAAGGTCGCTTAGTTGCGGGTGGAACTGGAGACGACTCTAAAGGGTTCTTCATTCAACCAACAGTAATCGCTGACTTAGATCCAAAAGCACGCATCATGCAAGAAGAAATCTTCGGACCAGTTGTCGGAATTGCAAAAGCGAAAGATTTCGACCATGCTCTTGAAATTGCAAACAACACGGAGTACGGCTTAACTGGAGCGGTTATTACTAACAACCGTATGAACCAAGAAAAAGCACGTGAAGACTTCCATGTTGGTAACTTGTACTTCAACCGAGGATGTACTGGCGCTATCGTAGGATACCAGCCATTTGGTGGATTCAACATGTCAGGTACGGATTCTAAAGCGGGCGGACCAGATTACTTAACATTACATTTACAAGCTAAAACAACATCTGAAATGTTAGAAAAAGGAACGAAGGCTAAGTTCGGCGCGTCCTACGCCAACGCCTTCATGACCCACATCCTGTGGGCCCAAGCGGAGATGCCCGAGTTAGCTCGACACCGGTGCTGGAAGGCTTGAATCTTAAGCTAGACATTAGAAAAAATCCCTACATCCTGTGGGGCTAACACAATAGACAGGCACATCAGAAGATGCGTCTGTCTTTTTTTGAAAATCTAAGGAGGCGAAACATTATGACAGTTTCACAGAATGTAATAGAACAAACCGAAAAATTTGGTGCTCCTAACTATAATCCACTACCAATCGTTATTTCTGAAGCACAAGGTGTATGGGTAAAAGATCCGGAAGGAAATAAATTCATGGATATGCTTTCTGCATATTCAGCAGTAAACCAAGGACATCGTCACCCAAAAATTATTCAAGCACTTAAGGATCAAGCGGATCGTGTGACATTAACTTCACGTGCTTTCCACAATGATCAATTAGGGCCTTGGTACGAAATGATTTGTGAAATGACTGGTAAAGAAATGGCACTTCCGATGAACACGGGTGCTGAAGCAGTGGAGACAGCAATCAAAGCAGCTCGTCGTTGGGCGTATGATGTTAAAGGAGTTGCTGAAAACCAAGCGCAAATTATTGCTTGTGAAGGGAACTTCCACGGTCGTACTATGGCTGCAGTTTCTCTTTCATCTGATCCAGATTACAAACGTGGTTTTGGACCATTGTTACCGGGTGTTAATATCATTCCTTATGGTGATTTAGAAGCACTCAAAGCTGCTATCACTCCGAATACAGCTGCATTCTTAATCGAGCCAATTCAAGGTGAAGCGGGCATCCTTATTCCTCCAGCGGGTTTCATGAAAGCTGCACGTGAACTTTGTCGCGAAAATAACGTATTATTTATTGCAGATGAGATTCAAGCGGGTCTAGCTCGTACTGGTCGTATGTTTGCATGTGAGTGGGAAGATGTAAATCCTGATATGTATATTTTAGGTAAGGCACTTGGAGGCGGAGTTTTCCCGATTTCTTGTGTGGTTGCTGATAAAGAAGTACTTGAAGTATTTAACCCAGGTTCACATGGTTCTACTTTCGGTGGTAATCCAATGGCGTGTGCCGTATCTATTGCTTCACTAAATGTCTTAGTTGATGAAAAACTAGCTGAGCGTTCTGAAGAGCTAGGAAATTACTTCAAAGAACAATTATCTAAAATTGAACATTCTTCTATTAAAGAAGTTCGTGGTCGTGGTTTATTCATCGGAATGGAGCTTCACGAAGCGGCTCGTCCATATTGTGAAGAATTAAAAGAATTAGGTTTATTGTGTAAAGAAACGCATGATACCGTTATTCGTTTTGCTCCACCATTAGTTATTACCAAGGAAGAATTAGACTGGGCAATTGAAAAAATTCAAAAAGTATTTATTAAATAATTTTTAGTGTTAAAAAATAAATCCAATTATGTTACAATGATTGCGATGGAATCATTATGAATAAAGAGGCGAAACTATAAAATGGCTGAAAATCTAAACCTGTTCACATCAACTCAAGATGTTATTCAGGACGCTCTAAACAAACTAGGATACGATGAAGGAATGTTTGAACTCTTGAAAGAACCATTACGTATGCTTGAAGTACGTATTCCAATTAAAATGGATGACGGTTCTGTAAAAGTTTTCACTGGGTTTCGTGCACAACATAACGACGCAGTAGGACCTACAAAAGGCGGCGTTCGTTTCCATCCACAAGTTTCTGAAGATGAAGTTAAAGCTTTATCTATGTGGATGACGTTGAAATGTGGAATTGTTGATTTACCGTATGGCGGAGGTAAAGGTGGGATCATTTGTGATCCTCGTCAAATGTCGATGAACGAAATTGAAAAGTTAAGTCGTGGTTATGTACGTGCGATTAGTCAATTCGTTGGTCCTACAAAAGATATTCCTGCACCGGATGTATTCACCAACTCACAAATCATGGCATGGATGATGGATGAGTATAGTCGCATTGATGAATTTAACTCACCAGGCTTTATTACAGGGAAGCCAATTGTACTTGGTGGTTCGCAAGGTCGCGATCGTGCAACTGCACAAGGTGTAACAATTTGTGTTGAAGAAGCTGCTAAAAAGCGCGGAATCGACATGAAAGGTGCACGTATTGTCATTCAAGGATTCGGAAATGCAGGCAGTTTCTTAGCTAAATTCATGAGTGATGCGGGTGCAAAAGTTATCGGTATATCAGATGCTTATGGAGCATTACACGATCCTAATGGGTTAGATATTGACTATTTATTAGACCGTCGTGACAGTTTTGGAACTGTTACAACTTTGTTTGAAAACACGATTTCTAATAAAGAATTGCTTGAATTAGATTGTGATATTTTAGTACCAGCTGCTATTGAAAATCAAATTACAGCTGAAAATGCTCATAATATCCGTGCAAGCATTGTAGTAGAAGCGGCTAATGGTCCAACAACAACTGAGGCTACAAAAATATTAACTGAACGAGGCATTTTGCTTGTTCCTGATGTTTTAGCGAGTGCAGGTGGGGTTACAGTATCATATTTTGAGTGGGTTCAAAATAACCAAGGATACTATTGGACAGAAGAAGAAGTAAATGAAAAACTATATAAAAAAATGATCTCTGCCTTCGACAATGTTTATAACGTTGCAACAACTCGTAATATCAATATGCGATTAGCAGCTTATATGGTTGGTGTACGTAAAACAGCAGAAGCTTCTCGCTTCCGTGGCTGGGTTTAATAATTATAAGTTCTACCTAGATTCTTCTGGGTAGAACTTTTTTCTTTTTCAAGCACTTATCTTTGATTTCGTTAAGAAAAATGCACATAATAAGGGATAGAGGAGATGATACCAATGAATACATTTTCATTTTACAATCCAGTAAAATTGATATTTGGTAAAGGTCAGTTAGAACAGATAAAACAAGAATTACCTGCATACGGCAAAAAAGTACTTGTTGTGTATGGTGGAGGAAGCATCAAGAAAAATGGTCTGTATGATGAGGTGATGGCCACTTTAAAAGAAGCAGAGATGGAAGTGTTTGAGCTAGCTGGAGTAGATCCTAATCCACGCATATCAACCGCTCGTCAAGGTGTAGACATTTGTAAAAAGGAAAATATCGATGTTTTATTAGCAGTCGGTGGAGGTTCAGTTATTGACTGTACGAAATTAATCGCGGCTGGAGCAAAATATGATGGCGATGCTTGGGATTTAGTTAGTCGCAAAGCAGTTCCAGAAGCAGCACTACCATTTGGTACGGTTCTTACTCTCGCAGCGACCGGTTCAGAAATGAATTCAGGATCTGTTATTACAAATGAAGAAACGCAAGAAAAATACGGATGGGGTAGCCCGTTGGTATTCCCTAAATTTTCGATTCTAGATCCAACCTATACCATGTCGGTACCATTAAATCATACGGTGTATGGGATTGTTGATATGATGTCACATATTTTCGAGCAGTATTTCAATAATGCAACAAATACGCCTGTACAAGATGAAATGTGTGAAGGTGTTTTACGTGCAGTAATGGAAGCTGCGCCAAAACTCTTGAATAACTTACATTCATATGAAGATCGTGAAACAATTCTTTTCGCTGGAACAATTGCATTAAATGGAATGCTGCAAATGGGATATAGAGGAGACTGGGCTACTCATAATATCGAACATGCCGTTTCCGCTGTTTATGATATTCCACATGCTGGTGGGTTAGCTATACTATTCCCACACTGGATGCGTCATAATTTGAAAGTAAATCCAGAACGTTTTGCACGTTTAGCTGTTTATGTATTTGGTGTAGAACCAGATGGCAAAACGGTAGAGGAAATTGCTAACGAGGGTATTGATAACCTACGTGAGTATTGGACTTCTCTAGGTGCACCAGAAACCTTAGCCCATTATGATATCGACGACTCTAATCTAGAGTTAATGGTAGAAAAAGCAATGGTTTACGGACGCTTTGGAAACTTTGTACCTCTAGAAGCCGAAGATGTACGAGCTATATTAAAAGCATCTTTGTAATGTACGATGAATAAATAAGCTTACCTCTTGTCTATCCTAAGTTGGACAGGAGGTTTTATTTTGATTGAATTATCATCAGCAATTGAAGGAAAACAATTTGACAAAGGATTCTTGGAAGAATTTTTAAAAGGCAATGGCTTTACACTTGGTGGAGGTTGGGATTATGATCATGCTTATTATGATTATATTTTTCAAAAAGAACCGTATTATGATGTGTTAAGGATTCCGGTCATTGTAAAATCCGGAAACTTTGATCAAGCATCTTCTAAATTAGAATGTGGTCGGCCATTTATTTTACGTCATACTTATCAATATGGAATTAGTGATGAAAAAGATGCATTATTTGGTATCGGTGGTGGATTGTTAAATCAATTCCAAAAACCAATTGAGAAGGATGCTCCGTTAAGTGATAAGTTAGTGGTTAGAGGAGTAGAATTACTTAAAACAATAGATAGTCAATTGCAATAAAATACCCCGTTCAATGAATTCATTGAACGGGGTATTCTATTATGATTAATTAAATAAAGAAATTTCAAGTCATTCACTTAAAGGAGGAAGCGTTTCTGGTCGATTGCTTACGTGTTTCCAGTGTGTGATACCATCGTCTTCATCAAATGAAATGGTCACATCTTTCACACCATGCTGAGATAATAATAATTCTACTAAATGGTCTCGTATATCATCGGCTTCTGCAAATGATATTGCAGGATTAACTTTTGCAACTAGTTCGACATGTAAATATTCGCCTTCTTTAATTACTTCTAACGTTTTTATATCACGTACATCCCTATGGTCCATTACTAAATGTGCAATATGATTTAACATTTGTTCATCAGTTTCACCTATTGCTCCACGTGCGTTTTCTAGGAAGACGCGTCCAACGACATAAAACATCATACAACCAATAATAATAGAAACAATGCCTTCCGCTTCTAAGAAACCAGTATAATGAGCGATTAATACGGCTGTTAAAGCAAGAAGGTTACCGCTTGTTGCAACTAAATCTTCCATAAATACTAATTTTGTAGCAGGTTTTGCATTCTTTAAATGAGTAAAACTTTTAATTAGAGGGTCTAATCCTTTAGATTCAACGCGTGATTCATGTAAGACTTCTTTTCCTGCTTTATATAGAACAAACAGTTCAAGAATTGTTGCAATCGCTAAAACACCAATGATAATTAAAAATCCTTCTGACTGGCTTGGGTGTTGGATATGATGCCAACCTTCAATAATTGTTTCGTAAGCCAAAATTCCGACAATCAATACCGCGAATAATAAAACAAGATTAACAACCCGACCAAATCCTTTTGGGAATTTTGGTGTCGGAGCTTTTTTAGACAGTGCTGATCCGATAAAGACAAAGAATTGATTAGCTGCATCCCCAACTGAGTGCATCATTTCGGCAAACATCGCAACATTCCCAGTTAAAAAGAATGCTCCTCCTTTTAATGCAGCAATAATAGAATTTATAATAGCTGCTAATAATGACGGTTTATTTCCTTCTTTTAATAGCAAGAAAAATGCTTTCATAGTTACCTCCAATTAAGATAAAATTTCGATTTCAATCCGATCGATATATTCTAATGAATGGATGCTACTGTAAATGGATAATGTGTCTTTCTTAGGTAGGGCGGATAACCGCAACTCTAATTCATGTTTAACTCGCTGATCAGCTAATGGGATATCCCTAACCCGCATGTTCTCAATATCAAACTGTTGATCGGATAAGTACGCCATTAAATCTTCAATAGAAGTATATTCAGAAACCAGAACCTTTAAATAAATTTCTTTCATTCTTAAACGTTTAGGACCAACCTTGTTAAGAAAAGGGGGAAGGGCTTCAATTCCAATGATAACAATGAGAACACTAATCGCAGCCTCTATATAAAAACCAGCACCAACAGCGATACCGATACCGCCTGCACCCCAAATCATGGCGGCGGTTGTTAAACCAGTAATACTGTCATTTCCCTTTCGTAAAATCACACCCGCACCTAAAAAGCCAATTCCGCTAACAATTTGCGCAGCAAGACGGAGGGGGTCCATTGTAATACTTACACCATTTCTTGCTTCTGCCATATAAGCTGATTCAATGGAAATATAAGTTAATAAACAACTGAAAGTAGAAATAACTAAACTTGTTTTTAATCCAACAGGTTTCTTTTTTAATTCCCTTTCAAGACCAATTATTAAACTTAATAAAGCCGCTAAACCTAATTTCAATAATATTTCACTTGAAAAACTTAAGTTATTAATAATATCCCCCATAACAAACCTCCATTTCAGACACAGGGTTGCACAATACTCCGTTCAGTGAAACAATAAAACGATTAGTATTATACTACCTGTTTTATAAGAATATAAACAATTAATAATTTTCATGATAGAAGGTGATGTGTATTTTGGAAAAAACAACTGTTCATCCTTACATACCGATAGCAATCGGAGTTATCTCTGTGTCATTGTCAGCAATTTTTGTGAAACTAGCAAACGCAGATGCAGGAGTCATCGCATTTTATCGTATGTTATTTTCTGTACTAATAATGGCCCCTTTCTTTTTTAGTAAATATACTGGTGAAATTAAAAGACTTTCCTATAGAGATTGGATTTTTTCCACGATAGCGGGAATTTTTTTAGCGTTTCATTTTATATTATGGTTTGAGTCTTTGAATTACACATCCGTTGCGAGCTCCACCGTATTGGTAACTTTACAACCCTTATTTGCATTTGTCGGAACCTATTATTTTTTTAAAGAAAGACTTTCATTTAAAACAATCCTTTCGGGCATAATCGCAATTGCTGGATCTGTATTAATAAGTTGGGGGGACTTTAGAATAAGTGGAACGGCATTACATGGAGACATGTTAGCGCTGTTTGCTTGCGCATTAGTCACAGCTTATTTACTTTTTGGACAAGATGTTAGACAAAGGCTTTCGTTAATAACGTATACTTTTGTTGTTTATGGAGTTACAACTATCACATTATTCTTTTATGTATTAATAAAAGGTGAGTCTTTAGGTCCGTACCCTGCAAATGATTGGCTATGGTTTTTACTTTTAGCTATTATTCCAAACTTATTAGGTCATACATTATTTAATTGGTCGTTAAAATATGTAAGTACAAATGTTATTTCAATTGCAATTTTATTTGAACCTGTGGGTGCAACAATCTTAGCGTTTTATATCTTTAATGAATATTTAATTCCTACTCAGATAATTGGCGGAATCATTGTTATCATTGGTATACTATTGTTTGTATTAGACGATAAGTGGATGAAAAAAATATTTCACCAAAAAAGCCTTGATTTATAGATTCATACGGTGTATATTAATACTTGTCCTTCGGAAGCGAAGAAAAATATTTTAAAATAATAATTGACTTTGATTTCAGGACAAGTTATACTATAAAAGTTGCTGTCGCGAAAGTGGCCAACAAATGAACCTTGAAAACTGAACAGCAAAACGTCAACGAAATATGCGGAAAGCACTTCGGTGCTCAAAGCAAAAACGTTTTCTTACGCCGACACCTGTCGGTATCGAAAACAAACTTGAACTTAAACGTTC
>JBEVEQ010000251.1:0-5026 GCA_040512715.1 Paenisporosarcina sp.
GTTAGAAAATATGAAAAAAGATATCGAAACCCATCTTGAAAAACAAACACATGAACTAGTTAAAAAGATGCAAGAATTGAAAGTGGATCCGTTACAACTTGGCATAAAAACAAAGAGACCATTTTCAAAACCAATGGAAGAAAAAAAATGGATTGAAATGTTTGAGAAGATGGACATTAAGATAAAATACATTATTAATATCGAGCCGTTGACGGATTCCAACGCAAATAATCATAACCTTTAATCTTCCCTATTCGTTACTTAATAAGAAAAATGCTTTGAAGAAAAGCTTCTGTAAGTGAAATCATTTGATTATTTATTTTTTATTTCTTCTAATAGCGAAATGACCTTTTCATTCTGTTCAATTAGTATTTTGTTTTGCTCTCTGAATTTGGCAAAATCAAATAAAAAAACACATAAAATCCCAAATATAATGAAAATCATAAGGTAACCTCCGAAATTTTTATTTTCTAAATGATACCATTAAAATTATTAAATTTTCCTGTCCACAATGATAAATGATAAAATCAACAATTTGCTTTACTAGAGCCCTACCAATAAAGATCTCCTTGTGATGAAAGCAGATTTTCATTATGATGAGTGAATAACATTTTATGGGTAAAGGGTGTATTTTTATGAATAGCATTTTAAATGACATCGCGACTAAGCTTGAAACAGAGCGCTTGGTTTTGCGCATGCCTCAAGTGGATGATGGAACCGTTGTGAATCAAGCGATTTTAGCCTCACTCGACGAACTGAAACCCTGGCTGCCGTTTGTTCAATCGACACCAACTGTAGATGATACGGAAGCGAATATTCGTGAGGCGATTTCAAACTTCATGCGTAGAACTGGCTTGAGATTTTTGATTTTTCATAAAGACACGAACGAATTTATCGGGACAACTGGTTTTCATAATATTGACTGGGATGTTCAAAAGCTTGAAATCGGGTATTGGATTGATACGAGGCATGCGGGCAAAGGGTATATGATGGAAGCGATTGAGCGATTGAGCCGATATGCACTTGAAGATCTTGAGATGAAGCGTGTGGAAATTCGAACGGAAGCGGAGAACGTGAAAAGTCGTGCGATTCCTGAAAAGCTAGGATTCCGTTTGGAAGGAATTTTAGAAAATGAGGATTTATCTGTAGACGGAATGAAATGGACGGATACATGTATTTATGCCAAAACAACGAAGAAACCTTGAGCAAAATTTTCCGCTCAAGGTTTTTTCAATTTACTCGGGCTGTTGAAATTTTTGTTCATGATTGAGTAGCCATTCTTTTCTCCATAAACCACCTGCGTAGCCTACTAGTTTGCCACTTGCACCGATGATTCGGTGACAAGGGATAACAATGCTTAGTTTGTTTCTACCATTTGCGGTGCCTACTGCGCGTATCGCTTTTTCATTCCCCATCGTAACGGCAATATGTTTGTAGGATGCCGTTTTGGCGTATGGAATCGTGGTTAACGACTGCCATACCGATTGCTGAAATGGAGTTCCTTCCATAATCATTGAAAAGGTGAATTCATGTCGCTCGCCTTTAAAATACTCATCTAATTGGCGGTAACAATCTTTTACTACTTGCGGTGTATCTTCACTTAATGGATTGACCAAGTCTTCAGAAAACAAAATCGAATAGATCGCTTCGTTGGAACCAACGATTTCGATGATGCCTATAGGAGATTGATAATCGAGTTTATGTCGTTCTGTCATATAATGACCTCCAAAGATAGAAAGTGGCGTATGCTTGCCAGCCTTCCCAGTGTGTTGCGATTTCTTTTATTTCCATGATAGTTGGCTTTTGTTCTAGACCTAATTGGTTCTTTAACGCATTGTGGAGCCCAACATCAGCGATTGGAAACGCTGCTTTGTGATGTAAGCACTTCATTAGCACATAGTCTGCTGTCCATGCTCCCACTCCTCTAATATGTATTAATGCTTGGTACATGTCGAGAGGATTTCGCATGTTTAGCAGCTTGTCTTTTGTGAGTTCGCCACTGGCGAATGTCTTCGCAATGCCAATGATGTATTCTGCTTTTCGTCCAGTGAATTGAAGTTGTCGTAAATCCTCTACTTCAAGAGTAGCCATTCGTTCATATGACGGATACAGCCAATAGATATCTTCGCCAAAAATTAAACTCTCTCCAAATTGTTCAACGAAGCGTTTTTTAAGTGTGTATGCAAACGACAGGTTGATTTGCTGCCCAATCACTGCCCAGGTCAATGCTTCAAATAAATCTGGTAAACAGATTATCCGTAGTCCACCGTAATCATTAGTTAGTTTTTGTAATATCAGGTCTTGAGCGGCCATTTTATAAAAATCGTTCAAATCTGTTTCTAAGTCAAACCAGTCCCAGATGTAGGCGGCAATTTCTTGGCGTGCCTCTTTTGAAGGAGGGCATATCGGAAATTCAACTCTTAGCGTATTTGAGTGATGTCTTATTTTGAATAAAACCAGTTCTCTTGTTACACGGAGTAGCTTCCACACCTCTCCATCTTTTATTTCATAGAGTACTTCTTGATCGGACCTACCTAAAAACAGCAAACATTCTTCGTAATTAAATGGTTTAGGTGGGAATATCTCGATGGTGGCCTCGTGATCCAACCAATTCATGATTTCCCCTCCCTGACCGAATGTAGATTTCGATACTCACTCGGCGAACACGCATGCATCCGACGAAACACTTTATAGAAATTGGACGTACTTTGGAACCCGACGTCGTAGCAAATCTCAAGATTCGTTCGATTCGTATGGGTTAAGTAATGCATCGCTTTATCGATTCGTATTTTCTCTAAATATGTTCGCGGTGTTTCAGACGTTTCTTGTTTAAAAAGACGTTCTAAGTGATAGGGACTCATTCCGATTTGATCGGCAATATCTTGTAATGTTAGTTTCTGTCTATAATATTTGACCAAATAGCTGGTCACTTGCTGAACCAGTTCCGTTTGTGGCGAATCCTTAACCTCAGGCTTACATCTTTTGCAGGCACGGTAACCCGCTTCCTCAGCCTCAGCCATATGTTGATAGAACTCTACATTGACCATTTTCGGTTTGCGTGAACGACAGGAGGGGCGACAATAAATTTTCGTCGTTTTGACCGCCGTGTAAAACAACCCATCATAGGCATTATCACACGCCATGATTTTCTCCCACATCTCTTCAAATGAAAGATTGAGTGCAGCCATTCGTTCCCCTCCTAGTTCATCGCTTTTTATTTATTTTACCAAGAAGCAAGTATGGTATCGTCCTCATTCTTGTGGTTATGGTCGATAGCCAGATGTTATTTCCTCAAAAAAATTGTTATTCGTAAATGATGGTTACATTTTAACGAAATAAAAGCCTATTACCCATTGTTCAAGTATATCATCTCTCTTCTCTTCCAAAGTCGTTGCATTTCAAAGTTGAATATGGATAATCAAATCATGTAATGGGTATGTATGAATGCGAAAAATGCCCTTGATACGATACATCGTAACAAGGGCATTGGATATGAATATTTCTTAGATAAATAGGCCAACCACTGTAGCTGTTAGCATAGAAGCCATTGTAGCCACTATTAGCATTTTAAGACCAAAAGTTGCAACGACTCCTGCTTGTTTTTCATCAATTGACTTTACTGTCCCAAGGATAACGCCAATAGAACTAAAGTTAGCAAATGATATCAAGAATGCTGATACAACTCCTACAGTCTTAGGCGACAACTCGGGGATCATCTCTTTAAAGTCCAACATTGCCACAAACTCATTAGAGATAATCTTTGTTCCCATTATTCCGCCTGCTTGAACCATTTCATTAGCAGGTACGCCCATCAACCAAGCTATGGGAGATAACACAAACCCCATAATCGTAGTCAAGTCCGTTCCAATCGATGCTGTAAGAACATAGTTAACCATGGCAATTAGAGAGATATAAGCAATCAACATCGCTCCTACAATTCCAGCCACTTTCATACCGTCAATCGCACCATTACCAATGGCTTCAAATAAGGACTCATCATGAATCATTTCTTTAATATCAATTTTCTCACCCTCAACTAATTGAGCCGGAGCTACCATAGAGGCAAGTAGTAACCCAGACATTACATTAAGAGGTAAAGCTACAAGTACATATTCAGCAGGTATCATCGTCATATAAGCTCCAACAATGGATGCGGATACACTTGTCATGGATGCTGTAGTAGCAATAAATAATCTATTTCTATTCATTTTAGGAATATGAGTCTTAACGGCAATCAAAGCTCCCGTATCACCAAAGATGGAAGAAGCTACAGTAGAAAAAGATTCAATTACTGGCAAACCTGTTAATTTAGAAACTGCTCCTCCAAGATACTTAATCATTAAAGGTAACACTCTGATGTAAGTCAGTACACTCAGTAAAGTAGAGGTAAATACGATTAGTAATAAAACAGAGATAAAGAATACCGGCATATCATTGTTATATTCAAAACCTCCAAAGACAAAAGCTATCCCTTCATTACCAAACTCCATCAGTTTAGAGAAAAAGTTGGTGACTGCTTGTACGATCTTTCCACCAATTGTTGTATTTAGCATTGCATACGCTGTAATAAGTTGAGTGACAAACAAAATTACGACTGCTCTATAGTTAATGTTTTTCTTGTCATTGGACATTAAGAATGCCGTAGCCAATAACACAATAACTGATAGAAGTGCTGTTAATAGTTCTGTCATGTTGTTCTCCCCGTTTCTTCAGTTTATTACTTCCCAACAACCTCTGGCTCGTTCCATAATTGGCACTTCAGTTGCTAACAAGTTTATTCATAATCCCCATATCTTAACCAATTCAGAAAAAAGTTTTTAACTTAACCCTCTTTCTGTAAATGATTGTTTTAAAAAACAATATTTTTCTATTACTTATTGTGTTGCTATAGTAAACCTATATCCGTAACATCTCGTTAAGTAAGATAACCTTCCGCCTACCATGACTAGGTCTACATAAGGTCAAATGCTAGAGGTAACAACAACACCTGCAGTCTTCTGTGCCATTTTTACACACAAAAAAAAGC
>JBEVEQ010000263.1:0-7621 GCA_040512715.1 Paenisporosarcina sp.
CCCCTGCATAAATGTTCCCGTAAAGTCGAAGACCAAGTGTCACCGTATTGGCGAACTCTTCTACAATCTTAAGGGGCAGAAGGAACGGTAAAGGTTTTAAGAAATCTTTTCCGTATTCGGAAAGACCTTTTAACTTGATGCCATAGTAATGAGTTAATATCATGACCATAACTGCTAACGTCATCGTTACGATTGGATCTGCGGTTGGAGATTTCCACCACAATTCACCATGGATAACGATTGAAAATGGTAGACCTAACATGTTCGCTACAAAGATGAACATGATAAGCGTGAGACCAAGTATATGGAATCGTCCACCAGTATTCCAATCCATGTTGCTTTTGATAATCCCTTTTACGAAGTCCATTAACCACTCCATAAAATTTTGCATACCAGTTGGCTTTAAACTTAAGTTCCGAGTAGATACTACTGCAATTAATAGAACGATAAGTGCCGTTACGGTAAGCATCATAACGTTTGAAAGATTGAACGTAAGTCCAAGCCACTCATGCGTTGGGTTCTCATGATGCACGTGCATTCACCTCTCTTTCACAATTCGGTATAGAGTTTTTCATGTATATAATCCTGACTACATGTTCTGTAGACAATCGAGATTACTAAGTTCAGGTAAATATCGGTTTTTACGTTCAACCGAATTTGATGTGGGGTATTTAATTGGAAACTTGTACATATGTATGGGTTGGTCTTTGTTATAAACAATAGCCCGATACATTCCCATTCGAAATACCGAATCATGCTTAGTAGTCGATAGAATCACGGCTATTCGGTCAAATGACAAGCCAATGAAGTAAGGCACAGGATTATAAAAAATGGGGTAGACTCTATTTTGAAGACAAGCCACATACAAGTGAACTCACCGATTAAAATAGAACCAACAAGTTGTGAGAGAATAGCGAATAAGCTAGCTATTGCTCATAAAGATTGTCTAGTTCGACGTGTGGTGATCATCATATTTTTAGAATTTACATAAAAACATGAATCTTGTAAAAAAAGTAGATAAGACAAGGTTTCTCAAGCTTTTAAACCATTGAAAGCCCTCTCATTTATACCCTTTGTAAGCATACAATAGGGGTAAAATGATGTCAATTGATTCCCGTGAAAAACTTCACAAACTCGGTCTTCTCGACATATTGTGGACAAATTTATTCACAGCAGGTTGAGTTGTTACAAATCTATAAAAATTTTAAATAGCAAACCTCTTTTTCCTTCTATAATAATGATGCTCGCATGACATAAGAAAGGACTGCATATGCAGTCCCTTTTCCATTAATTTTTCATTAAATACTCTTTTAAAGCTTCCACAATTCTACGTGAAGCTTCACCATCACCATATGGGTTAGATGCTTTTGACATTAAAGCGTAAGCTGCTTCGTCAGTCAATAGCTCCTTTGCCATCCCATAAATGGTTTCTTCATCGGTCCCTGCTAACTTCAGTGTCCCTGCAGCAATTCCTTCAGGACGTTCTGTTGTGTCACGCAAGACAAGAACTGGTTTCCCTAATGAAGGCGCTTCTTCTTGAACGCCTCCTGAGTCCGTTAAAATAATGAATGAACGTGCTGCGAAGTTGTGGAAATCTAACACTTCTAGCGGTTCAATTAAATGAATTCGCGGGTCATTACCTAGTATTTCATTTGCAACTTCTCTTACAGCTGGATTCATATGTACTGGATAAACCACTTGTACATCATCATGTTCTTCAATTAATCGCTTAATCGCTCGGAACATATTTCTCATAGGTTGTCCTAGGTTTTCACGACGATGCGCAGTTAATAAAATCATGCGATCTGAACCGATTTGCTCCAATACAGGATGAGAATATTCCTCACGAACAGTAGTTTTCAAAGCATCAATCGCCGTATTTCCCGTAACAACGATTCGATCTTCAGGCTTGTTTTCTCGACGTAAGTTTTCAGCAGAAACCTCAGTTGGTGAGAAATGCAAATCTGCCATGACGCCCGTCAATTGACGATTCATTTCTTCTGGATAAGGTGAATATTTGTTAAATGTACGTAAACCCGCTTCCACGTGACCCACTGCGATTTGATTATAGAATGCAGCCAAGCTAGCAATAAACGTCGTGGTTGTATCTCCATGAACTAAAACGATGTCTGGTTTGGCTTCTTTCATTACCGCATCCAATCCTTCTAACCCACGTGTTGTCACGTCTATTAAAGTTTGACGGTCCTTCATAATATTCAATTCGAAATCCGGTGTAATACCAAATGTCTCCAAAACTTGATCGAGCATTTGACGATGCTGTGCTGTTACGGTCACAATCGATTCAATCTCGTCTGTATGCTTTTCCAGTTCAAGGACTAATGGTGCCATTTTAATAGCTTCCGGTCGAGTTCCGAAAATCGTCATTACTTTCCATTTTTTCATCAATCTCACACTTCCTTACTTATTTCGTGCCGAACAGACGGTCACCAGCATCGCCTAATCCAGGAATAATATAGCCGTGATCATCTAATTTTTCATCTAGTGCCGCGATGTAAATATCAACATCAGGATGTGCCTGTTGAATAACTTCTACACCCTCAGGTGCCGCGATTAAGCACATGAATTTAATGTTTTTAGCTCCGCGTGTTTTCAAAGAATTAATCGCTTCTAATGCAGATCCACCTGTCGCAAGCATTGGATCAACCAAAATAAAGTCACGTTCTTCAACATCAGCAGGTAACTTCACATAATACTCAATTGGTTTAAGTGTTTGTGGATCACGGTAAAGACCAATGTGTCCAACTTTTGCCGCTGGAATTAATTTCAGAATCCCATCAACCATACCGATTCCTGCACGCAGGATTGGAACGATTCCAATTTTCTTACCAGATAATACTCTAGCTTTTGCAGTAGTTACAGGTGTTTCAACCTCTACCTCGTCAAGTGGCATATCACGAGTAATTTCAAAAGCCATTAATGTAGCAACTTCGTCTACAAGTTCACGAAATTCTTTTGTACCAGTATTCTTATCTCGTATATACGTTAATTTATGTTGGATCAATGGATGATCAAAAACGAATACCTTTCCCATTCCGTTCATCTCCTTATGTTCAAACTTCATCTATTATAGCAGAAAAACACAGCAGGGCTACATGCCTGACTGTGTTTTTTACATTACAATTGTAGACGCAATAATTCGTCAACTTCTTTAAGAGGCATTGGCTTATAAAAATAAAAACCTTGTCCACTCTGACATCCCATCGACTGAAGAATGGATAATTGTTCTACCGTTTCAATTCCCTCAGCGATGGATTCCATATTTAAATTGTTGGCTAATTGAATAATTGTTCGCACAATCGCTAAAGTGCCTTCATCATCAATCTTGGAAATGAAACTACGATCAATTTTTATTTCTGTAAAAGGAAGCCGCTGTATATAACTTATTCGGTAAATTTTACAAGTGACTCATTATAAATAATGACCTGATTGATTTTCGTTGCAAGCGGATGCTTTCCGCGGGCGGTCCGTGCGGCCAACAGGATGTTGGCCACGAAGGCGTTGCCACACAAGGTGGCGTTATAAGCCTTCGTTCATCCCAATGCAGGGTCTCACCTGGACTCGCTTTTCCCGCACGAGTCGCCATCTTTCACTCCAATCAAGTAAATGTTTTAAAATCCATAATACTATATAACACAGCCTAAATAAAAAGAGGGAATCTGCTCCCTTCCCGTTTATTAAACACAGGTTTTTCGCAGATTTCCTCCCTATTAACAAAATCGTATAGCACAGCCTTTATTTATATAAGGGGAATTTAGAAGTTAATGCAGCCACGCGTTCAGCTACTTCTTTTTTCACATCACTGTCTTCGTGATTTTTTAATAATTTCACCATGATTGTAGCAATTTCTTTCATTTCCTTTTCTTTAAATCCTCGAGAAGTTACGGCAGGTGTTCCGATCCGGATACCTGATGTGACAAACGGGCTTTCAGTGTCAAAAGGAATGGTATTTTTATTAACCGTAATACCAACTTCGTCTAAAACATGCTCAGCCACTTTACCGGTTAAATTTAATGAGCGTAGATTTACAAGCATTAAGTGATTGTCTGTTCCACCGGATACAATTTCAATCCCTTCAGCCATAAAGGCTTCAGCTAATGCTTTTGCATTTTTTACGACTTGTTGGATATATGTTTTGAACTCAGGTTGTTGTGCTTCACCGAAAGCCACTGCTTTGGAAGCAATCACATGCATTAATGGTCCACCTTGAATTCCTGGGAAAATGGTTTTATCAATTTTTTTAGCGAATTCTTCCGTACATAAAATGAGTCCTCCACGTGGTCCACGCAAAGTTTTATGTGTGGTAGACGTAACAAAATGTGCGTGTGGTACTGGATTTGGGTGCTCACCTGTTGCAACTAAGCCAGCAATATGTGCCATATCTACCATTAAATAAGCACCGACTTCATCTGCTATTTCACGGAACTTCGCGAAATCGAGTGTACGAGAATATGCACTTGCCCCCGCAACGATCATTTTAGGTTTGTGTTCTAAAGCTTTTGCACGAACATCATTATAATCAATCATTTCGTTGTCAGGATTAACCCCATATTCTACGAAGTTGTATTGAATTCCACTGAAATTCACATGACTACCATGTGTTAAGTGACCACCATGCGATAAGTTCATTCCTAAAACCGTATCACCTTGTTCAAGTGCTGTCATATACACAGCCATATTTGCTTGAGAACCAGAATGTGGCTGAACATTGGCATGGTCAGCACCAAAAATCTCTTTTAAACGATCTCTTGCAATGTTTTCTACGACATCCACGTGTTCACAGCCACCATAGTAGCGTTTTCCTGGATAGCCTTCAGCGTATTTATTCGTTAACACTGAACCTTGTGCTTCCATTACTGCTTCAGAAACGAAGTTTTCAGATGCAATTAGTTCGATATTAGCTTCTTGACGATTTTTTTCAGCTTGCATCGCTTCAAATACTGTGTGATCTTGTTCAGCAATTTTTTTCATGAGTCCATATCCCCTTTATGTCTTCTCTATGTGATAGATTGCACGTGTTCCGCCAATCAGTTTGGGACGAGTTGTGGCCAATGTGACTACAGCATCGCCTATTTGTTTGACTGAAGTTCGAATAGGTACCGCGACCGGTTTTAAATGCATGCCAATCAATGTTTGACCAATATCAATTCCTCCATTTGCTTGAATGGATTCGACTACTACTGGCTCACTAAATTGAGTGTATGCGTATGCAGACATGGAACCGCCTGCTTTTTGAACTGGTATAACCGAGACAGGTTCAAGCTTGTACTCATGAGCTGTTCGGTTTTCCATGGTTAACGCCCGATTAATATGTTCACAGCCTTGAAAGGCAAGATGAATCTGGTGTCTTTCTGCAAATGCGTGAAGCGGTAGGAATAATGCTTGGGCCACTTCTAATCCGCCAGCAGAACCTATTCTTTTTCCTACAATTTCAGAGGTAGAACAACCCACGACAAAAAGTTGACCCGGATGAAATACAACCTGCGTACTGAACTCAGCTAATAATTCCTCAAGCTGTAACCCCCACAATGTAGGTGCATCCATCTAACGATTCCCCTTTATTCGTTTTCGAGAGCTGTTAATTTTTCAACACGTCGTGTATGGCGACCGCCTTCAAATTCCCCTTGAAGCCATGTTTGGACGATTTCTCGGGCCAAGCCACCACCAATTACACGTTCACCCATTGCTATTATATTTGAATCATTATGACCTCTTGTCGCTTTGGCACTAAACACATCATGTACGAGTGCACAACGAATGCCTTTAACTTTATTCGCAGCAATAGACATGCCAATTCCAGTACCACAAATTAAGATGCCGCGGTCAAAAGTTCCGTTTGCAACACCTTCTGATACTGGTTTTGCGTAATCCGGATAATCGACCGAATCACTCGTTTGAGGACCGAAATCTTGATACGTATGTCCAAGCTCGTTTAGTAACGTCGTAATTTCTTTTCGTAAATTATTTCCGCCATGATCAGAAGAAATGGCAATATTCATCAGAGTCCCTCTTTTCTTTTCAACCTCATGAATATCTTATCATTATTCGAATCAAATATACCAACATGCCCAAAAGAGTTGATGAGCTTTCGCTTGTCGTCCGATCAAGCTGTTTATGTAATTGTTGAAATTGAGCTTTTAATTCTCAAAATTAAACTCTTAAAATTGATTGTTCAGCTACTTTCCTCCAGCTCTCAATTTTCTTCCTCTATAAGTTTTATTGCCAGTTCTTTTATTAAGGTTTCTAATTCACTAAAGGTTTTTTGGTAGGTTTGAACATCGCCACCAAACGGATCGGAAACATCTTGAGATCCATAGGATCTAGCATATTCTTTAAGTGTAAAGGTTTTCTCTATTACAAAAGGAAAGGCTTGTCCTAACATTTGTTTATGCGCAGTTGTCATCGTTAAGATTAAATCAGCCCAGCGTAAATCCTCTTCATTCACTTGACGTGAAAAATGCATGAAATCGATCCCTTTTTCCGAGATGACATGCTTGGCATTCTCCGAAATGTCTCCACCATCCATTGCATAGATGCCAGCCGATCGAACATTCATATTCGGAATATTTTGAGCTTGAAACAATGCTTCAGCCATTGGACTTCGACATGTATTCCCCGTACAAACGAAATAAATATTCACGTAATCCCTCATTTACTTAGAAATGTGAGTACACTCATGATAATTAGGCATACTCCAGATATTCTTGTTAGAAATGGTCCTTTAATTAGCTTGCTTTCCAGTGCTATGTACGAAAAAATAAATGCAAAAACACCTGCACTAATTAAAAAAAACCACCTTTGTAAATGAAGCATACCAAAAGAAAGACTAACTGAAAAGGTATCTATACTGACAATAACGGCGAGAAAAGCAGGAGGGAAATAAGAGGGTGTTGGTTTATGTTGATTTAGGCATAAATGGAGTCCAGTTAAGAAAAGTAAAACACTCGAAATCCATCGTCCACCTTCCAGGAGAAGGTGAGTAATCCATTCACCAGCTAAAAAACCGATGAACGGAAAAATCATATGTAATAATCCGGTCCAGATTGCCAAAAGAATAGGCATTCTAATTTTTGGTAATACACTATATAGTGCCACCACATCTAAAGCAGTAAGTAGACCAGCAAAAATTTCTGTCCCCAAAACAATCTCTCCTATCCTTTGCATCCCTACTACTATATGCAAATATTGAAGAGTTTAGGATATCCACCAGTTACCATTTGCAGCCTTTTCTAATCGGTTTAAAATGGCTGTGCCCACTCCCTCTGTATGAGGGACCGTTACTAGCACGATATCTGCAGTCGTTTCGTCACAAGCGCGTAAATGCGCATACAACGAATGAGCAAATCCATCAAGACTTGTTTCATCTCCAAGTGAAAAAAACCAGTCTGCTGAAGCATCATTGCATGAATCAGGAGCTAAAAGAGCGACTGTTTGTCCTTTCTTATGTATCTCCCTAACGGCTGACATAATAACGGAAGGCTCTGGTTTTATTAAATATACCGGCGCATCTGGGGCATAATGAGCATATTTCATCCCTGGCGCTTTTGGGATAGATTGATCATGTTCAAGTTCACTAAGTGGTTCAATCACTTCACCAATTACC
>JBEVEQ010000293.1:0-6359 GCA_040512715.1 Paenisporosarcina sp.
ATGATAGAACTTTTTAGGGTTTGTCCGAACGATTTGAAAGATTCTTTTTGCTAAGCGATTCATTTCAAATAATTGCTTAAATGCTCGGATAGATCTAACTTTAATAAAATACCCATTTAGTTTATTTAATTTAAGCTTTGCTTCCTTCAATTGCTGCTGTACATGCTTATATTCAGGCAATGTCATATTATATTTTTTTATAATTAGTCTAGACTGAACTTTTTTTATCACGTTTACTGATAATACGTAAATACCAACAGATATTAATCCAGCAATGAAAAATTTTATATCTGTTCCAAATTGTAGAGTGATCCAAGAGGTAATAAATATAGAAAAACTTATGAGATGTCGTATTATAAAATAAACAACATGTAACATGCTGAATACCTCCTTATTTTGTCCTATCTATACTTACGGACGAAGACGCAAAAGGTTTCAATTGAGGACAAGTTTAAACAATATCAGTTTCCATTGTTCGATACCCTTTTAGATCGTCAAAGAATGTAACAGAATACGAGGTAATTGAGGCAAGAGGAGATATCCCTTTTTGGATATAAGCAACAAATAAGTCCAATTGCTCTTCTTCACCTTCAAGTTCCATCACAATTTCGTTTTGTTCGTATCCTTTACAGTATCCTTTTAAACGAAGCTCGCCAGCTTTCTGTTTGGCAAGGAAGCGAAATCCAACACCTTGTACATCCCCGTGCATAATAAAATGAGCACGTTTTTTCATAGGTTAACCTCCTGAGTAACATCCACAGTCAGAATCAAAAAGGAATGTCCTGTTACATCTTAACTTATCTCAATTTTCTAATATTATCAATGTTATTGTTTCATTCAAATGGAAATAGGGAATACAAGTAAAGTCTAATTTCTAGACGTTCCCATCATATTTGCTACAATAAGAAAAACATATAATTTGAACAGAGGGTGGTAAAGATGAATGAAATCATATATATGAAAGCCGGTTATGAACCATGGTGGATGTTTTCTGGTTGGGAAGAACACATCGTGGAGAAAAAAACCTTTTCAAATGATGAGGAAGCTCGAAATTATTTAAAAACCCTTTTGGATGAGTTCAGAGATAAGTATCCTCATGAAAGAACCGAAAAAGGTCCATTTTGGGCTTTTTGGAACGATGAAGAACAAGAGTTCTGTGAAGCATGTGATGACGATTTACAAACTTATCATGGGCTTTTGTGGTTAAAAGAAGGGGCTCCTAAAACCGGTATATAGATTACAGAATAATTAGATTTTTACCCTGAGTTCCGTTGACTTTACTAATGGAAATGATATACTATTGGTAACAATTGATATGACTTTACCGGGAACGAGTATTCACATATGTTCAATAGTGATCGGCGTTGGCTGGTAGCTATTTCATGTGTGTTTTTTTGTTACTAAAAGTTCAATTGTTCATTTTATTTTTTGGAGGTAATCACATGAAACAAGGTACTGTGAAATGGTTTAATTCAGAAAAAGGGTTTGGCTTTATTGAGATTGAAGGAGAAAATGATGTGTTTGTACATTTCTCAGCAATCCAAGGAGAAGGGTTTAAAACGCTTGATGAAGGTCAACAAGTTGAATTTGAAGTAGTGGATGGAAACCGCGGACCACAAGCAGCAAATGTAACTAAAATTTAATGTACTCATATGAAGAGGCATCTTAACGGATGTCTCTCTTTTTTTTGCTGAATCAATTCGTAGAGGTAACGGTGAATTCTATTTCTTCCTCCACTACATTTTGTTTGCCATTCTGAACAGAAACCTTATTTACATTTACATAAAAAACCTTAAAATGTTTCAACTTTCATTTTATTTGGTATAGTAATTTGATAAGAAGGGGGATATTACATGACAGAATATGAATTAAAGCAGGAGCTACCATCAGCAGAAAAACAACAAGATTTTTATGAAAAACTTCGCAACAAAATAAAGAATTACTTAGAATCAAGAGGAGGGAGTGCAAGCAAGTTTGCGCCTTACTTATTGTTTGCTCCTGACTTATTTCATTTATTAACAAAATCCATGATGGATAATCGTATTGATGGAAAAAGCAAAGCATTAATTGGTAGTGGTATTTTATATTTCATTACGCCTATCGACATCCTGCCTGAAGGGTTAATTGGACCAGGTGGGTTTATGGATGATATTATCGTTGCAACCTTTGTAGTTAATATGTTGTTAAACAAATTCTCTCCATCAATCCTAGAAGAACACTGGGTAGGGGATCAAAAACTGTTACAATCACTACAAAAAATTTCAGAAACAAGCAATGGATTATTAGGAAAGTTACCAGCTAGATCTTTACTCGGAAGATTTTTAAAAACGAGTAAATAAAAAAGTGCGGAGGGGAGACCCTACCGCACTTTTATTATTTTGGTTATGTTAACCGATGTTGTTGATAGGTAGGAATCTTAGACACTCCTGCGGAATAACGGACAGTTCGCGTCCGCGAAAAGGGAGCAGATTCCATAGTAAAAGTTAACAGAGCTATTATTTTAAGCGTTATGCTTTAATTCCTTGTGATTCTTTCCATTCCAAAAATTCATCGAATGTTAATTGTTTATCTAAGATCGAGCCATCTGGAAGAATTTCAATCACTCGGTTTGCAATCGTTTGAATGAACTGATGGTCATGAGATGTGAAAATCATTGCACCTTTAAATGAAATTAAGCCATTATTTAAAGCTTGGATTGACTCCAAATCTAAATGGTTAGTTGGTTCATCGAGTAACAAGACATTTGCATTAGCAAGCATCATTTTTGATAACATACAACGGACTTTTTCTCCTCCAGAAAGCACTGCAGGTTTTTTCTTCACTTCTTCACCAGAAAACAACATGCGACCTAAGAATCCACGTAAGAATGTTTCACTCTCATCGTCAGGTGAATATTGACGTAACCAGTCGACTAAAGAATTTTCATTCCCTGTAAAGTATTCACTGTAATCAATCGGGAAGTAAGTTCGTGTCGTTGTAACACCCCAGCGAATTGAACCTTCTTTTGGTTCAACTTCTTCTGATAACACACGTAATAGAGCTGACTTAGCAATTGGGTCACCAATTAAGATGATTTTATCGTCTTTATTGACTGAGAAATGTAAGTCTTTAAATAATGGTTTACCTTCGTGATCCATTGAAATACCTTGAGCAGAAAGGACGTCGTTACCGATATCTCTTCCAATTTGGAAATTTACATAAGGATATTTTCTTGAAGATGGTCGAATATCATCTAATTCAATTTTGTCTAACATCTTCTTCCGTGATGTTGCTTGTTTTGATTTAGAAGCATTTGCACTAAATCGTGCAATGAAGGCTTGTAATTCTTTAATTTTTTCTTCTTTTTTACTATTTTGATCTTGAGACATTTTTAATGCCAATTGACTTGATTCATACCAGAAATCATAGTTCCCTACGTAAACTTGAATTTTACCGAAATCTAAATCGGCAATATGAGTACACACTTTGTTTAAGAAGTGACGGTCATGGGATACAACGATAACTGTGTTATCAAAGTTGATTAGGAATTCTTCTAACCATTGAATCGCTTTTAAATCAAGGTGATTGGTAGGCTCATCGAGTAATAGAACGTCAGGCTTACCAAATAGAGCTTGAGCAAGTAATACTTTAACCTTCTCAGAACCCGTAATATCCGCCATTTTTTTACTGTGAAGATCATCTCCAATACCTAAACCTTGGAGAAGGATAGCAGCTTCAGACTCAGCTTCCCAACCATTTAAGTCAGCGAATTCTCCTTCAAGTTCTGCAGCGCGCATACCATCTTCATCAGAAAAATCTTCTTTCATATAAATGGCATTCTTTTCATTCATAACTTCATATAAACGTTTATGTCCCATCATAACGGTTTCAAGAACAGGAAACTCTTCATATTCGAAGTGATTTTGTTTTAATACAGCTAAACGTTCGTTTGGATTCATAATGACATTGCCTTCTTGAGCTTCAATATCACCAGATAAAATTTTAATAAAAGTTGACTTTCCTGCACCATTTGCACCAATTAATCCATAACAGTTTCCTGGATTGAATTTTATATTGACGTCTTCGAAAAGCTTGCGATCTCCGAAACGTAAACTTACATTACTTACAGCAATCATGTTAGAACCTCCTCATTTTTCACAATACTTCTATTGTATCATAAAATCACCCAACTTTGCTTGAAAAGTAGGTTGAATTGTTATAATTCTTATGGGGTAATGACCAACTTGAATTATGATACATAATATGTGGCTAATAAATAGCAAAAGATATATACTTAAGTCACGCAAAGGGGTGGGGTGTATGGGTCAAAAGGAACAGGAATTTACTCGGTCTTTCCAAGAGATAACGTTAAATGGACCAATTATTTTCATGCATTGGTTTCTTTCGGGGGAAAAGCAAACGGTTAATCATATTACACCAAATGTACATCGTCTTTTCGGCTATTTACCTCATGAACTTACTTCTGGACAAATGCCGCTTTTGTCTATCATCTTTGAAGAAGATCGAAAATCATTTATACAAACAATGCAAAAAAGAATAGCAGCAAAAGACCCGTTTTGGGAATCTGCCTATCGAATCTATGGGAAAAACGGGCAAATACATTACATAAAAACATATACCTATATTAAATTTGAAGGTTTAAGTAATAAAGCTTCCATTTATTCTTATATATTCGATCAGACAGACTTAAAAAAAGAAATTGCCATGCATATATCTCTAGAACATCGCTGGTCGACAGCTATTGATAGTGCTAGAGAAGGGGTATGGGATTGGAACGCGAAGAATAACACCGTCTATTTTTCTAAACACTGGAAAGGTATGCTTGGCTATGAAGAACATGAGCTTGAAAACGAAATCCAAGAATGGCGAAAACGAATTCACCCAGAGGATATTGAAAAAGTAGATCGAGAAATTGAAAAACATGTTCGTAACGAAACTGATTATTATATAGGTGAACATCGATTATTACACAAAGACGGTACATATCGATGGATTTTAGATAGAGGTCGTGCGATTGAAAGAGATAGTAATGACAGAGCAATTCGTGTAATTGGTACTCATGTGGACATAACGGAAAGTAAACGAACTGAGCTGTTATTGAAGTCGCGTAATGAAGAACTAGAACATCTTATTGAACAAATAAAAGAATTATCTATTACAGATCCATTAACATCACTTTATAATCGCAGGAAAATAATCGAAGAAATTGAACAAGCTCAAAAGTGTTATGAACATCAGGGTAATACATTTACTTTAGCTATCATAGATCTAGATTATTTCAAACAAATAAACGATCGATTTGGACATACATTTGGAGATGAAGCACTAAAACTATTTGCTTCAATGTTAAAGAAGAACGTGAGGAATGAGGATGTAGTAGCAAGATGGGGAGGGGAAGAATTTATTGTTTTGTTCCCTAAAACATCTTCACAAGAGGCGATAAAAATTTTAGACCTCATACAAGAACTCTGTAATAGTGATTTATTATCATACAACGACGAATCGGTGATTCTGTCATTTTCAGCAGGAGTATGTGAATATGAGGAAACATGTGACTTGGATGATTTAATAAAATTTGCTGATCAAGCACTTTATGATGCAAAATCGAAGGGTCGAAATCAAATTATTTTGTATTAGAAAGGACTTCTAGGATAGAATCTGGAAGTTCTTTTTTTTGAAGCCATAGATTAATTAAAGTCATGTCTTTTTGATTTTTTCGGTTAAGATAGGCTGGTAAACTATTTAATTCTAAATTTAATAAAAGTTCCATTTTTACATAATCATGACGAGTGGGACCAACTTCACTCAAAATGCCTTTTGTGGTATAGATAAAATAATAGGAACCAATGGAACGGAAAATAAAAATAGTATCTGGAAATTCATTAAATATAGCTTTGATTTGGTATTTCTTTGTATAACTCCATTGAATTAAATTCATAACTTCACTTCCTTTACGACATTATCATACAAAATAACAAATGCGAACACAAGTACGCATGTGAAAAACAGATCATTCTTGTCGTCAGACGTCTGATATGATTTACTTAAGTAATAGTTTGTTTGAAAAGAGGAACTCATTTATGACGACAAAAAAATTTATACCCACGTTATTTGTAGCTATTTTTCTTATAGCATTAAATTTAAGGCCAGCTATTACTTCAATTGGACCATTATTAGATACAATCCGAAATGATCTTCATTTAACGAACAGTGAAGTGAGTCTATTAACAGCTATACCTGTTATTTGTATGGGACTCTTTGCACCCTTAGCTGTTCACTGGTTAAATAAATTCGGTCAACGAAAAGGAATTTCAATTTTAATCATTATTATTGGAATTATGACACTATTAAGAGCATGG